>CAMATG010000414.1 GCA_945860645.1 Candidatus Sulfopaludibacter sp. SbA3
AAAACTCTTTGTTTTCTTGACATGGTCAACGGTTATTCCCGCTACTTTGGCGGCAAACGACTCTATCGTGCGCCCGAGTTCGGACTCCTGAGTCAGCGGTTCACCTCGCGTGACGACGCGATGTAGCGAAAAGTAGTCATTAGGCACAACAGCTTTCACCGAGGCGCCGAACATCTTCTCTACATCCGCCGCCGCGATCCCTTCCTGGCGGCTGAGCCTGTTAACCAGAATGCTGTACCGGCTCTTCTCGAAACCCAACACATCCAGCATCTCCAGCGCCTTCCTGGTGAGGTGAAGGCTTGGCAACTCTGCGGTTGTCACCAGACAAGCAGTGTCAGCTTCGGATAGCGCCAATAGGGCCGTTCGGTGAAAAATGGACGGTAAGTCAAGAACGACAAAATCGTAGTGGCGTCGCAACATCTCAATCACGAGATGCAACCGCCCGGGTTCCATCGGTGAAGTAAATGGCTCTTCCGGGCCTGGCAGCACATCGACGCCATCCAGATGCGCCGTCATCTCAGCCCACTCGCTTTGCTCAGGCAGTGAATCCCTGTCAAGAAGGTCGACAAAGGAAAATGGATGGTGAATCTTGAGATAAAACCCGATCGTCCCCCCCATAAGATCCAGATCGAGAAGCAATACTCGTTTCCGACTGATACGCTGGATAGCAAAGGCACACTGGGCCGCGAGAGTGGAGGCCCCGGAGCCCGGTTTAGTACTTGCAAATCCAATAACAGCGCCCAATTCCGCGGTTTCAACCGCGGACGGCACACGCAACTTCACCACGCGATCATACGCGGCTTGTTGCGCGGCAGGCTCAAAAGGCATCCAAAGAAACTCTGCCGCCCCGGCGCGAAGCGAACGGACAATCGAATTCCCATCCTGACTCGAATGCAGCCCAATCACCTGCACAGCCGGGGTCCGATTGACGAGGTACCGAATGGACTCACAGGCCTGCTCAATATCGGTGGCCAGATCGATGAGAACGACATCCGGATTCGATTGACGCAGGCGCATGTCCAGCACTTGCTCCGGCGGATACGACTTCAAATCAGAAACAACTTGAAAGAGCCGGGCCGGAGCGGCCGTTCGGAGAAACGCCTCTGCAATCTCGCGGTTCGGAGAAATGAGAAGCGCAACTATTGGTGATTCGCTCGATGACATTGTTAACTCAATCCGGATTCGCTCTGTGAAGTGATTGATTCGGCAGCCGCGATCAGGATTCCTTCGGACGCACGTTCACTGGTGCAGCAGATTGACCTTTCGACTTCCTGGCAGGCTTGGGCTTCGACCCCGATCCGGCCGGTGCATTCACTGTTCCGGGAGCGGGAATCGCTGGCTTCATGAACTCCTTCGGGAATTCAATCTTCGGCCTCGGGTCGCTTGCCGTAAGCGGCATCGTCACCTCCGGAGTGACCAGGACAATCAACTCAGACTTTGAGCGATTCTCGGTGCGGCTCTTGAACAAACTGCCGAGCAAGGGGATATTGGACAATCCCGGAATCTTCGACATGCTGTCGGTTACCCGGTCATCCAACAATCCACCGATCACAAAGCTCTGGCCTTCTCCAAGCTCGATGTTGGTCTCGATCTTGCGTGTCGCCAAGGCCGGAATGCTGAAACCGGCGATCGAAACCGAATTAGCCAGATCCAGGGTATTGACCTCTGGTTTCACATACAACTTGATAGTGCCATTCTCGGTGACCTGGGGATTGAAGCTAAGCCGGATACCAAACTCCCGGAATTGGACGGTGACCGCACCAGCGTTCGACCCACCCTGCAAAATCGGGACGGGAAACTCACCACCGACCAGGAAGCTGGCTTCCTTCCCATTCGTCGTCACGAGATTTGGTTCCGCCAGAATCTGTAGCACTCCTTCCGCCTGAAGGGCCTTTACAAATGCGCCGATGTTCAGGTCGGGGCGGAAAGCAAACACATTCAACGCGTCAGTGATTGAGAATCGGGATGCGCCGCCCCCTCCGCCCGCACCTCCGACTTCAGAGGGGACAGGAGCAGGGGTCCCACCCGCCGTGATTCGACCGATTGTGTTCCCGGCCCCGGTAGAAATCAAATTGACCCCGAAACTGCGCGAGGCGTTGCGATTCAATTCCGCAAAGCGAACACGTAAGAGGACCTGCTTCTCCGCTTTTGGCGGCATCAGCCGAAGATTGTTGACGACGCTCTTCCCAAGCGGCGTCACTAATGCCAGAGCCCGATCTGCCACCAGTTGCGAACTGACCAGTCCCGTGAGGGATAAGGTGTCGCGGGCAGCCTGTATCTGAATGTCCTCGTTCGGAAACGTCGCCTTCACAATCTTGCGAATCGGCTCCATGTTGTGTTCAACAGTGATCGAGTAGAACTCGCGTTGCCCTGACCGCGCCCACACGACAAGAGTCGCCGTTCCATGTGACTTTGCGTGGATTAGAATCTCACGCGTGGTGACCGCTACGTAGTCGGCCACTTCCGGATTACTAGTGGAAATCCGTCCGATGTCCGCCGGATAGTCAATGACGATGCTCTTCCCAACGGTTAGTCTCAGATCCTGCACGTTTTGACTGAATGCGGCACTGCCGCTCGCAATGGCGATTGCGATAAGGCATCCACATGCCTGCCACCGAGAATTCAAACTGTTACTCATCGGAATCCTTTCCTTCTTCTCCACAGCGCCGCTCATCGGGTTTCCACTCCGTATGCCGCGTATTTCGAGCCCGACCGCCTGATCGTCAGGCGATCAATTCTTGCGAGAGTTCACAACTTCAACCGCCCGCACCGTGCCACGGAACGTCACGATTTCGTCCGGCGGAGGCGGCGGAGGTGGCGCAGCCACTACGGGCGGCGCAATTACAGCCGCGGCAACAGTGACAGGGCGAGGACGGGCGCGAGGAGCCGGCGGACCTTCTACATTCGGGTTATCCGAATTCGAATCCTTCCGCGACTTCCGTGAAGCTCCGCGTCCGTACAGTTCAGCCAACTGGCGACCGCTCGTTTTTTCAATACCGTGGTCGCTTCCATTTCGCAGGACCAGTTGGATGCGGCCTTCACTGCCCGCCAGCGTTAGCAGTTCCGCCTGCTCCGGCGTAACAAGCACAGTAACCGTGCTGGCATTGATCGCCTGGCCGCGAGCATCCGGCTGGTACGTCTGCCCCGCCGACAAAACGACGATGTTCTGGAGAACTGTCGTTGTTACCGTATCATTAGATTCCGGGGGGCGGCCCGTAACCAGTACATCGACGCGCATACCCGGCAACACGAATCCGGCGACCCCAACGACCTCGGTGACGCGCACCGTGACCGCGCGCATGCCAACCGGAATGATCGGCGCGATTCCCTGTCCACTGCCTCGCTCGCCGAGACGACCGACAATGATCGGCTCGTCCAGCAGAATATTGCTGACCACAGGGCGATCCATCACCTCTTCGACCTTTGAGAACGCGCCTTTCGGGAATTGGTCGGTCGGCACCTTGCTTACCTTAACGTCGCCGGGTTTAATAGATCCCCCAATACCGAGGGGTTTGGCGGCCACGACCACATCTTTCATTTCTTTAGCCGCTTCAGGAGCCTTTGCACTTGGCGCTCCGGCGCGCGCGGTCAACTGATAGAAGATCGCGGAGACGACCAGCGCAAACACGAGACTGACTCCGAGAACTGTGAGAAACCTGCGATCCATAACGTCTACCCTTTCGTGATGCTTAATGCCAATTGCGTTGTGCCCGAACTACCGGGCCCGTGCCCCTCGCACAAGGAGCGAGGAAGCAACAAATCCGCCACGTAATGCGTACTCCGCCAGCCGAACGCCACCCGGGAGTCGCCAAGCAGGCGCCGCCAAGGTCTCAACGGGGCAACTTCCTTCGACCCGGCCATCCCGCTGCGCCGTGCGCTTTGGAGTCCCGGTCATTAAATCCTTCGGTCGGAGTATCTTCATAAGGCAATTCGTCCCTGCTAGTTCTTTCGGCCGTTTCCATGCATTTCATTAGGGCCGTTTTCACGATTTCCCTAGAACTTCTTTACCGGGTTATCCACGCGTCGGCGCAGTAGTACCACCTTCTCGCCATCGGCCAGCACTTCCCAGTTCGGCTTTCGCCTCAGAGACGCCTGGATCGCCCATTCGCGCGGCACCAGTACCGTATCGAATTGATAATGATCGACTTGCTCCTCCGCAACCGCTCCCCCCTGCATCAGGCTCAAATACACTCGGCCCAGCTTTTCTCCATAAAAATCACTCCGACCGTCGAAGAAGACCCGTTGCACTGGGAAGAACCGGTACGAGAGGTAGTCCCCCCACTCATCGGTTGTAAGGACCCGCTTCCCCTCAATGTCGCCCCGATACTTCTCCACCGTTGAGACGGGGAACTTCAATTCCGGAAACGTCTTCGGCCACGCAATCGGCCGGTCCAGGACAATCAGCAGAACAACCGGTGCAAGCACCCACACACTATTCCTTAGAAAACCAGGGCGTAGATCGGACGACAGAGTATCAAACGTCCGCAGCACGGCTCGCCGGCTCAGCCCCGGTACAACTTCCTGCCACCAAGCCGATAGCTCCGCCGCCAGGATGGGTGCCGCAACCAATAGAAATATCGGCACGTGGCGCACAGAACTCAAACTGAAGTGCGCCCAACCGATTACCAATAGCGCGTCCACCCAGTTCCCCCGCCGAATCGCACGATAAGCCGTGATCAGCGAACAAATCAGCAAGATTTCGAAAAACAACATCGCCTCAGAGCGAAAGCTCGGAGACTGGAACTCGTCTACCGCCTCTTTGATCCAATCGCTTCTCAGATAGGCAACGATGTGTTCGTGCAAGTGATACCCATACGGGTTCACAACGGAAACGCCGAGGCACAGCAACGTCAGAACGCCGTAACGTCTCGCGGCAACCCATTCCCGCGCCATGCCGGAACCCACCGCCGCCAAGCCCAGACAAGCAACCAGACTCAGAAAGCCGCCATGGAGATTTGCCCAGAGAATTGTCAACGGCACCAACAACCAGATTTTCCAAGTGTTCGCTCGCCGGTCCGACTCCAGCAGCCAAAGCGCCGCGGCCAGGAACAGCAGCGTAAATATATGAGGCCGCGCAAGGTAGTGAATCGCCGACGACCCGCTGGCAATCAGCAGAATCGGCAACGCCACTAGCGGCGTTGCACCGCGCCACATCGCATGGCGGAAGACGATCAACAGATACGCCGGGATCAAAATCCCCAGCCCCAGCACCACGCCCTTCATCCCGGCCCAGGTGTGCAGCCACGACATCGCCACTTCGGCGCCCCACTCCCAGGCATACCAGGCCTCCCCGGCCTTCGAAAAGGACATGAAGTCGGTACGAGGAAACGCCTTATGGTCCAGGATCCAATCTCCGATCCGGATATGCCAGCCCGTATCTCCGTCAGACAGTAGCGCCACCCAGCCGTTTGGCCCAGCCAAAAACAGCCAGATAATCAGCGAAACGAAGAGGAAGTCTGCCATCGTAGGCTTCCAGAACGGCGCCCGGGCCGGTGCCGCAGGCGTCGCGCCGACGGAGCTACCTACCGAGTCACTCAACGCGCGTAAATCGACCGCCGCATCGCGGCGCCCATTCTGAACTGCTTCAGTTATTCCAGTTTCCGGCGGCATGATTCCCTATCTGACTAGCCATCGGATGGTCGGCGGAAGAACATTAGGCTGTTTGCCTTACCTCTGTCAACGGTTCACAATCCAGCAAAAGCCGGGCCCCACGAATCGCCAACTCATACCGGTCCCGGGCCCCAGTTTTTTCAAACACATGCATCAGATGCACCTTCACCGTACCCGGCGTAATGTCCAACCGCTCCGCAATTTCCCGATTCTTCAACCCCTCGGATACCAACTGGATGATCTCCCGCTCACGTGGCGTTAAACGCGGCAGGTGCCGCCTGGTCGCCCACTGGCGCAGCGTCGGCGATGCCGACTCCTCCAGAAAAGTCTCCCCATCCGCCACCCGCCGCAACGCCTCCAACAACACCGGCAGCGGCGA
>CAMATG010000415.1 GCA_945860645.1 Candidatus Sulfopaludibacter sp. SbA3
CCCTCTACGAAGAACGGGTCATCGACCAGGTCACCGGTCGCGTCCTCAACCCCGACATGGAGTTCTACAAGCTCGCCGGCCTGCCCGATATCGGGGAGATCGTCGTGCACATGGACATCCAGGAAATGCACGATAAACGTGGCGTCATCGGCCTCGGGGAACCCTGCGCCATCGGTGGCACCGCCGCCATCGCCAACGCGGTCTTCAACGCACTCGGCGTCCGCGTCCCCATGGTCCCCGTCACGGCGGACCGTGTTCTCAACGCCCTCGGCAACAAGAGGTACGCATAACATGCAGAGCTTTGAATACGCCAATCCGGCTTCCCTCAAAGAGGCGTTTGCCGCCCTTGGTTCCTCCTGGGAGGACGCCGCCGTCCTCGCCGGCGGGACCGACCTCCTCACCATCATGAAGGACTACGTCCAGTCGCCCAAACGCGTCGTCAATATCAAGGGCATCAAGGAACTCGGTGGCATCTCCCGCAAGGGTGGCAACATGCGCATCGGGGCCACCACCACCCTCGACGAATTGACCTCGAACGCCGCCATTCGCGCCTCCTACCCGGGGCTCGTCCAGGCGGCGATGGGTGTCACCAGCCCGCAGCTGCGCAACATGGGCACCGTCGCCGGTGACCTCTGCCAGCGTCCGCGCTGCTGGTACTTCCGCCGCGGCTTTGGCCTCCTGGCCAAAGGCCCCAACGGCGAAGCGCTCGTGCCAACGGGGGAGAACAAGTTCCACGCCATCTTCTCCAACGGCCCGGCCTACTTCGTCAGCGCCTCCACGCTCGGTCCGGCCCTGGTCGCCCTCGGCGCCTCGGTCACCATCGCCAGCGCCAGCGGCAACCGCTCCGTTTCGGTCGAAAAGTTCTTCGTCGCCCCCACCGGGGACGGCCAGCGCGAAATCGACCTGAAGCCGAATGAGATCGTCACCGAGATCCTCATTCCGGTGCCCGCCACCAAGAACGCCACGTATGAAGTCCGCCAGCGCGAGCTGGTCGACTGGCCCCTTTCGGCCGCCAGCGTCGCGCTTCGCATGAATGGGACCACCGTCACCAGCGCCTCCATCGCTCTGGGCCACGTCGCGCCGACCATCTGGCGCGCCACCCAGGCCGAAAAGATGCTGGTCGGCAAAACCATCACCGCAGCCACCGCTGAGGCGGCCGGTGAAGCGGCTGTCGCCAACGCTACCCCGTTGAGCGGCAACAAATACAAAGTGCAACTGACAAAAGTCGCGGTGAAACGCGCCCTTTTGGCTGCCGCCGGCATCAAAGCCTAGGTAGGCCAATGGCGTACTTTGACGACGACCGTTGTCAATTCCTCCGCTGGAATGGTATGTTTTTCGATACGCCGGGGGCCCGCAAGGACCCCCATCGTACCGAACACGCCTACTGGTGTCATCAAACGCAAAACTGTATGGGTCCCGACTCCGTGGTGGTGGACCAATATGAGTGTAACGAAACCCGCAAGTGCTACCAGGCACTCTAACTTGCCAGGAGATTTTGAATGAAGAAACTGTTCTTGGTCTTGTGCAGCGCTTCCCTCATGTTCGCCGCCGGACTCCCGTCCAAGCAGCTCAAGGGAACGTATGTGGAAGCTCGCACGGCCGACGTGTTCGTCGGACCGTGTTTCGCGAACTCCGAAGTGGAACTGATGGGAGAACTGGCCGTGATGGGCTGGAAGATCTCGCAGGGCTCCTGGGAGGGCGTGAAGCTCGATGGTCTCGGCGTTGTCGGTGTCGTGAAGGCCTCGGCCACCCTGGGCGACGTGCACCACACGTCCTACCCGGTGAAGTCGGTGCTGATTATCGATGAAAAAGCATCGCCCGAACAGCGTCTGGCGCTGAAATCCTTCGCCCAGCGCATGAGCAAGGATCTGTTGAGCGATGTCGTTCGCATTGAATACCGTCCGGTGTCGTTGACGATCGAAAACAACAACGTGCACTCGGCTGTGGCGAAACTGGAAGCCGGCGGTCTGGCCGCCATTCAGACCCGCGCGATGAAGACGACCGACCAGGTCTGCTCGCACGAAGACGTTTGGTATCCGCCGTTGACCGAAGTGGACCACTTCATGCCCGCCTACACCTTGGCCCACCACTACAACGGCAAAGACCTGGGCACCACCTGGTCGAGCCCGGAAAAGCGCAGCGCTTTCGTGGCCGAGTTCCACCTGTCCGAGTAACAGCGATTCAACGATTCGCCACAAAGGCCCCCGCCACCGCGGGGGCCTTTGTGCGTTACGGCTCCCGGCAGGCGGCGAGCCAGCGTTGGGTCTGGTCGCGGATCTCCGCCGCGCTAGGCACGCGGTAGGCTTCGACGGCCGGGCCGTAGGCGGGCCAGAGCTCTTCGCGGATGACGTAATCGACATGGCGCCAGTCGGGGAGGTCCGGCGGGGGCTGAGGATCCCGGTCGAGGAAGAGGGGGCGGAGGGTGTGCCAGAGCTGGACGCGGGTTTCGCGGATCTCCGGCGGGAGGGCGCGGAGCGCCCGGACCAGGTGGGCCACGGCGTGCCATGTCTTGATGGCGTCGGTGTCCATGGCGTAGGGCACCTTCGGATTGGTGGCCAGGCGGGCGGTGATGGCGTCGATGAGCCAGTCGTCCGGGAACCCGGCCCATTCGCCGGCGATGTCGAGGAGGTTCGATTCGACGATCGGGGCGACTTCGTCGCGGCAGATGGCTTCGAGCTCATCGAGGGTGAAGGGCGACGCGGCGGTGACGCGGGCGATGTAGGGGAAACTGAGCCGGACGTCGGTATCGAGAAAGAGATCCGACTGGGCGATCCAGACCTGTTCGCGAATCGTTCGCAACTTCGGGGGTGGTAGGGGCATCTGACTCATGATGAGGAACCTACTCTTTACTTTAGCTATGACTACCGCAGCTGCTTTCTCCGCTTCGAGCGTCCACGAATTCACCATGCAGACGATCGATGGCCAGCCCGCGCCGCTCTCGGCTTACAAGGGCAAGGCCGTGCTGTTCGTCAACGTCGCCAGCAAGTGCGGCTACACGCCGCAGTACACTGGCTTGCAGAGCCTGTATGCGAAGTATAAGGACAAGGGCCTCGTCATCGTTGGCGTACCGGCCAACAACTTCGGCGCGCAGGAGCCGGGCACGAACGAGGAGATCAAGACCTTCTGTTCGCGCACCTATAACGTCACCTTCCCGATCATGAGCAAGGTCTCGGTGAAGGGCTCCGACATCACCCCGCTCTACCAGTTCCTGACCAACAACAACGGCGGCGACGTGAAGTGGAATTTCACCAAGTTCCTGGTTGGCAAAGACGGCAAGCCGGTGCAGCGTTTCGAGCCGGGCGTGACGCCGGATTCCCCGGAGCTAGCGATGGCGATTGAGAAGGCCCTGCGGTAGTTTGTTCGGCCCCCGGCTGGCCGGGGGCCTTACGATGTGAGCCGCTCAAAGCGGTTATGCGGGGATGCTAACCCGGCCCCGAGTTAAGAGTTGGGCCACCTGCGGGGTGGCCCTTCAGATGCTCAGTTTCAATTGTTTCAGCCGCTCATCTTCGATTTCTTGGCTGCGAATGTACGCACGAATCACCGCTTCGTCTCGCCCCACCGTTGACACGAAGTATCCGCGGGCCCGGAAGTGTTGACCCACGGAGTTCCGCTTGCGCTCGCCATACACTCTGGCCAGATGAATTGCGCTCTTGCCCTTGATGTAGCCGACCACTTGGAACACAGCATATTTCGGCGGAATCGCAATCATCAGGTGCACATGGTCCGGTATCAGGTGCCCCTCGACCATCCGGCTTTCACGCTGCGCCGCAAGATTCCGGAACACTTCACCCAGATGCGTTCGCAATTGCGCGTACAGCACCCTGTGTCTGCACTTCGGTATGAAAATGACGTGGTATTTACAGTCCCACGCCGTATGGCTTAAACTCTGGTACTCGTCCATCGGGTTTCTCCTTTTCGTGTGCTTGGCGGCTCACGTTCTGGAGTTTCTCCGATGGACTCCCGGATCTGTCAAACTGCTGCTGCCTCCCCGGCGTAGCCGGAGGGCCTCCTACGTTAGGCTAGGCCCAATACCAAACGATGATGACGCCTTGGTGGGAGTCGGCGGAATGGGAAATCGAAATGAGGCGCTCGCGCCCGACCGACGTTGCAAACGCGCCGGCCTCCTGGCACATCTCGGCCCAAGTATCGAAGGTTGACTTGAAAATCTTGCTTTGGACAGACATTTCTTTATGGTACGCCGTATACTCGGGCGCACGGCAGGAGGTTGACGGTCAAGAGGGGAATCGGACAAGGGCAAACCCCGACGGACCGAAAATGCAACGGGAATCGTCAAACTGCTAGTACCACCCCGGCAACGCCGGGGGAACCGCCGCAGGAATTAGCCCGCAGGGGCAGACGGGGTGGTTGGCACTTACGGGCGCCTTAATTATTGAACGTGTTCAATTTCCAGGGTACGGAGCGCCAGGGTGAGCAGTCTCAGACCGAGGGGGGCGCCTTGGTAGGTCCATTCGATTTCGCACGGGACGCCGGGGGGCGGGACCAGGTACATGAAGTCGAGCGCGTCCCGGTGGACGGGGAGCGGGACGCCGGTGGATTTGAGCGACGCGCGCCAGCCGGGGGAGTACGTGGTGGCGAAGGAGAGCACTTCGCCGGGGGAAAACGAACCCGAGACTGTGAGGTGGCTGGGGGAGGTTTGGTGGATACTCAGGCTTTGTGGGCGGCTCTCCAGGGACGAGACGAAGCGTTCGATTTGGGCGATGTCCAAGCCGTTTAGCGGACGGGTGCGGATGAGGGCGGACTGGTCGACAATGCGGAATGCGGAGTGGCCGGGGAGGCCGGTCGAGTAGATTCGCCAGCCATCGTTCTCGAAGAGTTTGAGGAGTTGGCCTTCGAATTTGGCGGGATTTTGGAATGGCTGGAGGCAGGCTTCGCAGGGCTTCTTTGTGGGCACTACGATGGCCTTGGCGCCGAGCGCCTTAAGCCAGAGGATGGAGATTTCGGCGTCGCGGGCACCGGCGTTTTGACCGGTGTAGATGGTGTAGACGCCGATGGGTACGGCTCTATTGGGGGAGGAGGGTTCGTGGCCGTTGCTTATCTGGGGGTTGGGCAAAGTCAGGTTCAGCCCGAAGCCCAATTCACCGCCAACCATGAGCCGAGCGTCGGGAGGGATATTGCGGCCGACCCAGAGGAGAGCTTCGTCGGCGGGGGTGATGGCGGTCGTGCGCGGTTGGAGTTGGCGGGTGGAGAAGGCCACTCCAACAGGAGCCAGGAGGAGGGCGGTCAGCGCTGTTGCTGCTGTTACGGGAACGGCGGCGGCGGGGAAACGGCGTAGGAGGTGGGCGATGGCGAGGCTCGCGGTGAGAGCGACGGCGAGTTCAAATTCGTGGTGATAGCGGTAGGGCTGGGGGACGAGTGCGACTCCGAACGCGTACCAGCCAGCAGGCGGGGCGGTGGTGAGGAGGAGGAACATACCGACAAAGCTGGTCTCTGGGGCGGTACGGCGCAATGAGCGATAAACGAGGACCAGACAGACGGCTGCACCGAGGTAGGCGATTGCGGCGTGGGGGTTGAAGCGGAAGTCACCACCTGAGGTTTGGGAGCGGCGGAAGATGGTGCCGAGTAGATCCAGTGGGAGGAAAGCGCCCAGGAGCGCGAATGGCGCCACAGCCCACAAGATCGATTTTGGGAGTTGTCGGAACGAGGCAGCCAGCGCCAGCGCTAGTGCGATGGCGCCGAAGGGGTTGCATGCCGCTACAAAGAAGCTGCTGACAAGCCAAAGAAGCCCCGAGCCCCGAGCCCCGAGCCCCGAGCCCCGAGCCCCGAGCCCCGAGCCCCGAGCCCCGAAAATGCAAACATCGCCAAGGGGAGGAACGCAAGGGAAAAAATGTGCGGTCCTTCGCCGTAGAACGCGAGGGCGTAGATGCGTCGGGAATAAAACATCGAACCGAGGTCGGAGCGAATCTCAGGAAAGACGGCGGCGCTCGTCGAGATGAAGACGTAGAGTGCGGTGCCAATGGCG
>CAMATG010000416.1 GCA_945860645.1 Candidatus Sulfopaludibacter sp. SbA3
ACCCGCTGCACGGTCCCGTCCGCGTCCGCCGCGTTCGCTGCCATCGTCACCGTCGCCGGAGCCGTATAAACAGCCCCCACAGCCGGCGCCGTCAACGCCACCGTCGGCGGCACATTCGCCGTCGCACCCTTGTTGATCGTGAAGTTGTCCGTCACCACACCCGTGTTGTTCAAAAACTTCGCGTTCAACTGCGACCCGTTCACGTCCAGCACCATCGACCCCAATACGCTCAGCGACAGGAACATCGCCGGATGATTCAGCGCCCCCGCCCCCACTTTCCCGGAACTCCCGGCCACCGCGTAAACCGCCCCCTGGCGCGCGCTCGGCCCCAGCAGCGGCTTCGTATAGGCCCCCGTCTCCGTCGGCCGCCCGCTCCCGCCATTCTTCTTCATCGAAGTGGTAAACGTGGACGACAACCCATAGTGCCCGTCAATCAGATACGAACGCTCGTACGTGTGGCTGTGCCCGGAAAGCACCAGGTCCACCCCATAATTCTCCAAAATCGGCAGCACATTCTGCCGCATCTGCGTCGCGCTCGTGTCGGTGTCGGAATCGTGCGTGCCCTTCGTATACGGCGGGTGATGCCAGAACGCAATCAGCCAGTCTTTCGAATTCGCCGCCAGATCATTCTGCAGCCAAGTCAACATCGCGCTCCCGGCCGCCCGCGACGACACCATCGAATCCAAACAAACAAAGTGGATGTTCCCAAAGTCGAACGAGTAATAGTTCCGCGTCCCCGACGCCACTCCGCCCGCCTGCGCCGCCATCGGGAGACTGAACATCTGGTAGTAAGGCAGCGTGGCCGGAGGCGCCGTCGATTGCGCCGTGTCGTGGTTCCCCAACGTCGGCCAGGTAACGCTCTTGCGCAGCATATCGCCATAAATATTGAAGAACTTCGCCTGGTACTCCGCGTCCGTGCCGTTCTCGTAGGCGTTATCGCCCAACTGCAGCCACAGGTCGGTATGCGTCGTCCCCGTGAACGTGTAATAAGCGTCGCGAACCTGCGCCTGACTGGCCGTCCCCGTCCCCGCGTCGCCCAGCACCCAGATGCGCGTCGGCCGCTGGCTCCCCGTCGCCGGCGAGGTCACAAAGTAGTGGTTCGCATCCGCCCCGGCCAGCGTCGTCGCCGTCGAACCAACGGAATAAAAATACTTCGTATTCGGGCTCAATCCCGTCAACGCCACAACATGCTCGGTCGTCGAAACCGCGTCATCCACCGTCGTCGCAAGGCTCGCCGCCGACAACCCGAACCGCACCCGCGAATTCGTCGCCGCGTCCGTCCGCCACCGCACCGTCACCGCGCTCGGCGTCCCAATCTGCAAGTACGGCCCCCGCGTCACCGCCACCGTCGAACTCCCCGCCAACGCCAAATCGAAACTCAAATCCGAACTGGTGCCCGACGACTGATGCACCTCCACCGCCAACACGTTATTCCCCGCCACCAGCAGCGCCGGCGAAATCGATGCCGTCAACCACGTCGCCCCATCATCGGCCACCGCCGTCGTCGCCAGCGTCGCCGCCGTCACAGCCCCCGCGGGCATCGTGTCGCGGAACACCTCCGTGCCGTTCAGGTAAACGATCACGCCATCGTCCCGCTTCACCTGCAGGTTCAGCCCAACAAACGCCGCCGGATTCGCCACCGCAAACAACTTCCGGAAATACGTCGTAATGTACTTCGCGCTCGCGTTCGGCCCGTAGCCAACTACCGTCGCCTCATCGCCATCCCCGTAGCCCAACTGCGCCGGCCCCGACAGCCACGCCGCGTCGGCGAATGCCGTCGCACGCCACGCCGTCCCTTGGTCCGAACCGTTCGCCAAATACTTCCAGACCGACCCGGCCGGAACCAATGAAGTCTGCCCAAACGCAAGACTGGAAACACAAAAGAGCAGTGCAGCTACAAGGCGCATTGCCCCATTGTAAGGACAGCTTTACAAATAGGAATCCAGGCTTTTACCTAGAAGGCCTTAATCCCCGCCACCCACGTCTGCTCCACCGAACGCGTGTTCTTGATATTCTCCAGCGGATTCTTCCCCAAAATCACGAAATCCGCCCATTTCCCGCGCTCTAAGGTGCCCAGATCCTTGCTCACACCCAAAAACTCCGACGAACTCTTCGTCGCCGCCCCAATGATCTGCGCCGGCGTCAACCCGGCATCCGCCATGAACTCCATCTCCAGGTGCTCAAAATAACCCGGAAACCGCGCCGGCGGCCCCGTATCGGTGCCGAAGCCAAACTTCACGCCCGCATCCGCCATCTTCTTCAAATTCTTCTTCGCCGTCTCAATAAACTCGTTCTCATACCGCGGCCAGTGCGGGTCCGCCCCCGCCATCTTCTGCTTGTACGCCGGCGATTTAATCGTGTCCCGGTCCGCCGGATCCACGCTCCGTACAAACCACGGATCGTCGGCCCACGGCGCGCCCTTGGCGTAAGTAAACACCGAATACTCGCGCGTCAACGTCGTCGCCGACAGCCACGCGCCCTTCTGCTTCATCAGCTTGATCAACTCGTCATCCACCGGCACATCGCGAATGCTGTGCCCCAACCCGTGCAACCCCGCCGCCACCAACTGCTTCGCATCCGACAGATAGAAAATGTGGGCCGACGTCGGGATCCCGTACTTCTTCCCTTCCCGGATAATCGCCGCAGACAAGTTCGCCGGAATTTTCACTTCCTTGCCCAGATGGTCGTCCACCCAGATCTTCAGCATGTCCACTTTGTGCGACGCCTCGGTCTTCACCGCGTCAATCACCTGCTGCTCCGTGGTCACCTCGTACGGCACGCCCTTCATGCCCTGCGCCATCGTCGGGTAGCCATTCTTGCCCGTAAACCCGCGCCCGGCGGTGTAGATACGGGTCAAACTCGGCCGCCCCGCCCGCTGCTCGGCGCGCATATCAAAAATCACCGGCTGGTCGCTGCCCATACTCAGCACCGCCGTCACGCCATTCTTCGCGTACGTCTTCAACTGCTCGTTCACGTTGTCCCGCGTAAAATTCTTCGGGTCCTGCGCCATGCGCTTGGTGTTCCCCAAATGGCAATGCAGATTGATCAGCCCCGGAATCACGTATTTCCCGGCCAACTCAACCACCTCCGGCTTCCCCGCCGGCATCTTCATCGATTTCTTCGGCCCCACGTAGGTAATCCGCCCATCGGTAATCACCATTGCCGCATCGGCCAACGGCGCCTTCCCGGTGCCGTCAATCAGCGTGAAACCTTGGAAAACCCGGGTCTCGGCGGTAAGCAGAGTCGCCCCCGCCACCAGCAGCCACATCGCCTTGCTCATCATGGTTCCGAATTCTATCAGAACCGCAATTGCTAGTCTCTCCCCGCCCGGTGAAAGCTGAACGTCGTCTGCAGAATATGCCGGTTCGTAGTCCCCCGCAAATAGATCCGGTCGTAGATATAGCCGATATCGGTGTCCAGATACTTCCCCACCCCAAACCGCACTCCCACCCGCGGCCGGAACCGTTGCACCCCGGCGTGCTCCACAAACTCCTCCGCCGCCCCATACGGCCGCACCCGCCCGGCCCACTCCGTCTGCCAGGCAAACCGGTACCGCCCATACGCCGCCGTCGCCATGTCAAACAGATAGTCGTACTGAACCCGCGGCGTATGCCGCAACTTCCCCCGCCCCACCGTCCGCTGAATCGACGCAAACACCCGCTGCTGCTTCAGCCACTCCCCGTCGCTTCCATCCCCCGGCGCCTGGTCCTGAATGAAATACCCCACCGAAGCAACAAAACCCTTCGGCAACCGCTGCCGCCCCACCACCGACCCGCGCACCGTATTGAACGCGGAAAACTCCCGGCTCGTCCGGAAATGCAGAATCGCCGTCACGTCCCGGTCCGTGTCCCGGTACGCCTCAAACTCCAACTGGTGCCAGGAAAAAAACACCGGCGTCTGCGCCGCCAGCACCCCCGCAAACAGCAAAAGCCCCAGCCTCATCCCTCCGCGTCCACCTGCGGATCTTTCTTGTACTTCGGCTTCTTCTTCCGCGGGTCCGGATCGATCGGCCGCGAGGCTTTTACAATCCCCACCACCTTCCGCGCCACCCGCCGCGCCGTCGTTCCGGCGTCAGGCATCTTCGTTTTTTTTCTCGTTGCCATACTCTTTCGCTCACTCCCTCCAAACTCGGTCAGTTGACGAAGCACAAAGGGTTCTATAATGATAGTTGTATTCAGAAGGAGGCCGTATGCGCTCACTTGGGCCCATGGAGCTTGTTATCATCCTCGCCATCGCCTTGCTGCTCTTCGGCGGCAAGAAGATCCCTGAAATGGCGAAAGGATTAGGGGAAGGTATCAAGAACTTCAAAAACGCCATCAAGGAAGAACAGAAACCCACCGAGGAAAAGAAGCAGGCCTAACAGGGCTTCCTCTGGACGCTCGCACTTTGAGCGGAAAGAAATCGGTACCCCAGAAACAAGAACCCCGCCGGTCTCCCGGCGGGGTTTCTGCTTTTCAGTAGTCCAAAAACTACTTGGTCTTTTTCGGCGGAACGATCGCGTCCTTCACGGCTTTCGCCACGCGGAACTTGACGACCTTCTTGGCCGGAATCTTGATCGCCGCGCCGGTCGCCGGATTACGGCCCATGCGAGCCTTCCGTTCCTGGCGGACCAAACGGCCCAGACCCGGAAGAACGAACACGCCGTTCTTCTTCGTTTCCTTGATGGCGATTTCCGAATAAGCGGCCAGCAGCGCCTTTACCTGCTTGCTGGTGGACCCTTCGACGGCGTCGACGAGGGCCTTTACGAGTTGAGTCTGCGTCATGCGAGCAGCAGCCATGTTGAGCTCCTTACTAAAACTGATTCTCCCGAGAGAGGCGCCCCCGGCGCCCAAATCATTTTTACTACTAAATGTTCTGGCGACGAGCGTTTGCAGTTCCGATAATAAGGGAATACGCTCATCACTGTAAAGAGAAAATATGCCTGAAACCCCCAGTTTTCGCGGATTTTTTGCGGCACAGGCCGCCAAACCCTTAATTGATGCGGGTTTGGCGGATTCCACCCCCTCCAAAACCCTGCCAAAAGTAGCGTTTGACACACCCTTCGGCACCCTCATCATCGAAATCGACACAATCGCCGCCCCCGTTACCGCCGCAAACTTTTTTCGCTACCTCGACGCGGGCGCCTACAACAACGCCCAGTTCCACCGCACCGTCACCCCGACCAACCAGCCCGAAAGCGAAATCCGCATCGGCGTCATCCAGGGCTCCGCCCGCGCCGGCGCCCAGCAGCACCCGCCCATCCCCCTCGAACGCACCACCGTCACCGGTCTCCGCCACCTAAACGGCACCATCAGCATGGCCCGTTCCACCGCCGATTCCGCCACCAATCAGTTCTTCCTCTGCATCGGCGATCAACCCGAACTCGACTTCGGCGGCCGCCGCAACCCCGATGGCCAGGGCTTCGCCGCCTTCGGCCGCCTTCTCTCCGGCTGGCTCGTCCTACAGCAGCTTCAAAGCTCCCCCGCCTCCGGACAAACGCTCACCCCGCCCGTGCCAATCACGCGCGCCCGCCGCCTGTAGGCTAACCATCCCACCAGCCCAAAACTCCCCGCCAGCGGCGCCGCAAGCACCAGAATGCCCTGATTAAATGCCGATGCCCGCGCCCTTTCCTGCGCCTCCGCGTTCCGGAAACACATCGCGCACTGCCCCCAACAACCCGCCGCCATCACCAGCCACAAAACGGCCCTCACCGCCCACCGTCCTGCACCAACACAAACAACAGCCCGATACAAAGCAACAGCACCGGAAACAGCCACACCAGCACCGGCGGCCGAAAACTCCGCAGATGCATGAACCACCACGCAATCATCGCCGCCTTCCCCACCGACAGCAGGATCAACAACCCCAACATCAGCACCGGCGCCGTTTGCACCCACGCCAGCGCCACCTCCACCAGCGTCAACGCCACCAGCCCCGCCCACACCACCACCGGCTTCACGCCTTCACCGCCGTCAAATAAATCAGCGGAAACAC
>CAMATG010000417.1 GCA_945860645.1 Candidatus Sulfopaludibacter sp. SbA3
CCGCGTCCCCATCGACGGCCCCGCCACTGCCCTAACCAGCGGAAACGCCCGCTACGCCACCGCCTACGCCTCATCCGAATCCTTCACGGTGGCGAAAAACGGCCAACTGGCCATCTCCTACTCCACCCCCAGCGAGCCCAAAGACATCGTGACCTTCCAACCCGGCCAGCCCCTAAAAAGACTGACGAATGCGAACGCCGGCCTAATGGCCGCCCGAGCCATCGGCAAAGTCGAAGAAATCAAATGGAACAGCTTCGACGGCAAGTCCATGCAAGGCTGGCTCATCTACCCGCCGACGTTCGACAGCACCAAGAAATACCCCCTAATCCTGGACATCCACGGCGGCCCCCACGCCATGTACGGCGTCGAATTCAACCATCAGATGCAGATATTCGCCGCCCGCGGCTACGTGGTGTTCTATTCGAACCCCCGAGGCTCCACCGGCTACGGCGAAGAGTTCGGCAACATCATCCACGGCAACTACCCCGGCGACGACTATAAGGATCTGATGACCGGCGTCGACGCCGTCCTCGCCAAAGGCTTCATCGACCCGAAAAAGCTAACGGTGACCGGCGGCAGCGGCGGCGGCCTCCTCACCGCCTGGATCGTCACCCAAACCGGCCGCTTCGCCGCGGCCGTCTCCCAATATCCGGTAACCAACTGGATCACCCAAACCGGCTCCAGCGACATCGGCCTGGCCATGATGCGTTGGATGAAGTCCGCCCCCTGGGAGAACCCGCAGCAATACATCAACCACTCCCCTGTCTTCTTCGCCCACAAAGTCACCACGCCCACCATGGTCCTAACCGGTGAAGAGGATTGGCGCACCCCCATGGGACAAAGCGAGGAGTTCTACTTCGCCCTGAAAGCCCGCAAGGTCGACACCGTACTGGTCCGCGTGCCCAAAGAACCCCACGGCATCCGAGGCGCCTACCCCTCCCACCGCGTCGCCAAAATCGAACATATCCTGGGGTGGATGGAGAAGTACACGAAGTAAATGACAACCGCCCGCCTCGCCTATGCCCTCCTCGCGGTGAAGTTCCAAGGCCCCGCCCAGGAACGGCTCGATCTCTCCCCAGACGAGCAGTGGGTCCTCGCCATCGGCCGCCGCACCGTGGACTGCAAAGCGAGGAAAGCCAAATGCACCACCCCGCTCCTGGCCGTCTACAACGCAACCACCGGCAAACAAGCCGGCAGCTGGGAAGGCGAGGAGGACAGGTATGTCACCACGGCGCGATTCCTTACCGCCACCATGATTCAGGCCGTCGTGACAACATCAGCCCCCGGCACGGCCCTCCTCCAGTGGGAGTGGCAGGCCGGCACAGAAGCACAAGTCACGCCGCTCCCTCCCCAGAACCGGTACGGCCCGTGCCTCCTCGACGAAACCGGTGCCTTCCCCGGCAGTTTGCATGACCTAGAGGTCCTACGAAACGCCGCAAGTCGCAGGCACCTGTTTCGATTTGATTGCCACCATTGGCGCCACGGTTCCGCCATCCTCGCCACCAATCCCTGACGCAACCCCGGCCTTTCCTGGATACATCTCGACGGCAGCCCCGCCGTACCCTGCCTCCCCTCCATAAAGAACATCCATAACTATGCCGTCTCCGCCGATGGCGCCCTCCTCACCATCATCACCGGCGAACCCGGCCCCAACGATGACGACGGTGACGTTATGGCCCCCGGCTACAAGGTGTTCCTCGAACTCCGCGAAGCCGCCCCCAACTGCTCACTCCGCCGCCGCCTGGAACTCCAATTCCCCGAACAACCCAAGCGCGACCGCCCCCTCTTAGCCCCCAAAAACGCCTACTGGGCCAACGCCCGTCTCCGTCCGGACTTCGCCAAGCCCATCGCCATCTCACCCGACAACCAAACCATCGCTCTTGGCTACGGCATCCGCACCGACGGCATTTACAGCGATTCGATTGCCCACTTCGCCCTCTACTCCCTGGAAACCGGAAAACGCCTCGGCGCCATCACCGCCGACCGCTACAAGAACGACCTCTTCACAGCACTATTCAAATACTTCGACAGCGTCCCCACCCTCTCAGCCCCCCTCGGCCAAACCCTCCTCTTCACGCGCGACGGCAAGACCCTCTACGGCTCCTCCAACCGTCTCTACCGCTGGCCCGTCGCCCAACTCACAGAGCCATAACCGCCAGCCCGTCAATCCCCACAAAATCCGCATCCCGCGAAACCAACGTCGCCCCCAACGCCAGCGCCGTCGCCGCGATCCAAAGATCGTTCTCATCCATCACCCTGCCACTCAATCGCCGGGCAAGCTTGATCGCAGCGTAATGGTCCCCAGCGCTCACCGGAATCGGCTTGCACGGTATGAGCGCGAACACGATGCGGGACGCCTGCTCCAACTGCGCCCGCTTCCTTCCCTCCGCCAATCGCGAGATCCCAAACAGAACCTCTCCTCAAACAATCGGACAAGTCACTACCGCCGCTCCCGGGGGCAAAGAACGCATCCACGATGCCCCGAGCTCCGGCGTCCCCATCAAATCGCTTACCGCATTTGTATCCAGCAAGTAGAGCATGCGGGGTAACGGTCCTTACGAGAAAATATTCCCATCCTCGGCAGGAATTCGGCTCACCTTGATCGCTCGCTTCAACTCCTCAATATCCGCAGGATCGATAGGCGGGAGTTCGCGCAGTCCCCGCAGAATCGCTGCAGGCGAACCCTGCTGTTCCACCAGCGAGTTCAACTGCTCCAACGCGAACGCTTCCACACTCTTGTTCTGTTCCGCAGCCAGATCAGAAAGCGCCCGCTCCAAGTCAGTAGAAATCTCCAAAGTAATCTGCGTCATTCTTCCTCCCTCCGTTCCACCATTACCGCACAATCAACCCCTGCCCCGTCGGCAACGCCAATACCGACGCCCCCAGCCTCCCCGCCGCCCCATCAATCGCCACCCTTAACTCCCCATTCCCGTAATACGCATAATCATCCAACAACACCACCCCGCCCACCGCCATCCGCTCCCAAAAGAACTCCAAAGCCGAAACCTCCGGAAACGCACAATTCATATCGAGGTGCAAAAACGCCACGCGTCCAATCCCCAACCCCGCCAGCACCTCCGGCACCACCCCCTGCACCACCCGCGCATTCGGCCATTCCGCAAAGTTCTCCTCAATCCGCCCCAAATCGAACTCATACCCCCCGCTCGCCATCACCTCCTCCACCACCCGCAACCGCCCTCCCTGCACCTCGGCACTCGAAAACTGCTCCGCCACCGGCCCCGTAAACGTATCGATCAAATAGAACGTCTTCTCCACCCGGCCCCAATCCAACCGCTCCATAATCGCCGAACTCATGAACCCGCTGTTCACCCCGCACTCCACAAAATCCCCCGGCACCCGCGCCGCCAGCTCCGCCGCCCACAACGCCACATGCACCCGCCACTCATGCCGAGGGTCCACCCCATGGCTCGCCCGCAACCCCCGCGCATACGCCGCCCGAAACCCCGGATCCCGCCGAAAATCATCCGAATTCGTAGTAAACAAACTATCCTGCGCATAATGCGACGACGACCGCGTATTAAACACCACATACCCCGCCGCCGCCAGCCGCCCGCGAATCCAGTCCCGCATCTACCCCAACTCCAAAACCAACTTCGCAACCGCACTCGCCGGCAACGTACACCGCAACGTGTCCCCCTGCACGCGCACTGCCAGCGCCCCCGGCTCCACCGCCCGCGGATTCGTCCACGTATTGTGATGATGCGGATCCGACGACGTCAACACCGTCCCCACAGCCGACGCCACCCGCCCCCCATTCACCCGCACCTCCACCTCCCGCGCCCCATCAAACGACGGATTCACCACCGTCACC
Organism: Candidatus Sulfopaludibacter sp. SbA3; assembly: GCA_945860645.1. Lineage (GTDB taxonomy): Bacteria > Acidobacteriota > Terriglobia > Bryobacterales > Bryobacteraceae. Next base: position 3,833 of record CAMATG010000417.1, read on the forward strand.
ACCGCCCGCTTCCCCCGCACCGATGCCGACGCGTTCAACCCCTCTAACCCCACCGCCCGCCCCCATGAAATCGAAGGCGCCGCCACCACCGTCCGCACCGAATCCGCCCCCTGATGCTCGGCATACATCCCAAACACGTGATAAGTCGGCGTCACGCAAAACTTGTCTTCATGCACCAGGAATAAGGACTGCAAACAGTTCACCAACTGCGCAATATTCGCCATCGCCACCTTCTCCGCATGCCGATGAAACAGGTTCAGCGTCACCCCCGCCAGCACCGCATCCCGCACGGTATTCTGCTGCCCAATCAGCGCCTCAGGAAACGGCTCCGTCCCAGGGCGATGCCACGACCCCCACTCGTCAACCACCAGCTTCACCCGATGCCCCCGATCCACATCCCCCATCGCCGCCCAGTGCGATTGAATCAACCCCTCCATCAAAGTCGCCTCCCGCAGCAACTCGTAATGTTCCTCCCGCGTAAACCGCAGCGCATCCCCCTTGCCCGCGAACCAATCGGTCGTCTTCCCCGCCGACGTATTCCACGAATAGTGGTGGAGCCCCCAACCCCACATCGCCCCCAATCCACGCTGCGTCGCGGCCTTCTGAAAGAACTTCCGCGTCCACTCGTTGTCCCCGCCATTCGGCCCCGAACCAATCATCGAAAACGGCTGCCCATACTTCGGCACCCAAGCCGAATAACGCTTAAACTCAATCGCATAATCCTCCGGCGAAAAGTTCCCCCCGCACCCCCAGCTCTCATTCCCCACACCCCAATACTGCACCCCCAACGGCGCCGCTTCCCCATCGGAAGCCCGCTTCAAAGCATTCGTCGTCGACCCCGCCGGCGAATTACAATACTCCACCCAGTGCCAAAAATCCTGCGCCGGCAACGACCGCAAATTCGCCGCCAAATACGGCTGCGCCCCCACCGCCCGGCAGAACCGCGCAAACTCAACCGTCCCAAACTGATTCGGGTCAAACACCTGCGGCCCCGTCTTATTCGCAGCGGAAGGCCACTCCGCCGAATCCACCCAGAAGTTCGTCCGCTTCGGCCGCGACCCCCGCGGCCCCGTCCCGTCGTGCCAATCGTAGGACTCCGCAAAACACCCGCCCGGCCACCGGATCACCGACGGCTTCACCCGCTTCAGCGCCGCAACAACATCATTCCTGATCCCCCCGGTATTCGGAATGGAAGACCCCTCCCCCACCCAGATCCCGTCATAAACCACCCCGCCCAGGTTCTCCACAAAATGCCCATAGATCTCCGGAGCAATCCGCCCCACGGTCTCCCCCAGCAAAACCTCCACCCGGGAAACACCCCCTTGCCCCCGAACCAAAGAAGCCGACGCCATTCCAGCCAACAGAGTTCTTCTGCGCATAGTGGCTCCATCGTAATACGCTGGAGAGCGTGGTGGAACGCGTCCGGCCTGCGTTGCCGTGGATCTATGGGGTGGCAATCGCCTGGCTCAACGCCTATCTGGTGAAGCACGTCTTCGCCCTCACCTTCAACGGCGCCATGCATTCCATGCACGGCTACTGGATCGCCCTCGGCCGCGCGCTGCAAAACACCTGGTGGCAACCCCAATGGGTGCCCAACTGGGCCGGCGGCATGCCATCGGAGCTGACGTACTCGCCACTCGTCCCCTGGCTCAGCTGGCAACTCGGCTTGTACGCCGTCCTCGCCGCCGCCTTCGTTGCCACCCCCGTAGCCATGTACTGGATGGCCGCCCAACTCACCAACAAACCCGGCTGGTCCTTCATCGCCGCCCTCGCCTATTCGCTCCTATCCCCCACCGAACTCATCCAACCCGACGCTCCCTTCGCCTGGGCCCGTTTCCTCGAACCGCGCCGCATGTACGTCACGCTCATCTGGGACGAAGCGCCCCACAACCTGGCCCTGGCCTTCGTCTGCCTCGCCGTAGGCTGTTGGGCCCGAGGCTGGCGCACCCCGGCAGTAATCACCATCGCCCTGGCAGCGTTAGCCAACCCCTTCGGCATCACCGCCGCCGCCCTCTTCGCCCTCTGCTGGATCCTCTCCACCCACAACTGGAAATTGGTGCCAGGCACCAGTTTTCTTGCCTATCTCATCGTCTGCCCCTTCTACCCCCCGTACCTCCTGACAGTCCTCAAAAGCAA
>CAMATG010000418.1 GCA_945860645.1 Candidatus Sulfopaludibacter sp. SbA3
GCCTCATCACCACCGTGGCCGGCAACGGCAGGGCGGCCTACAGCGGCGACGGCGGCCCGGCGGACAAAGCATCCCTGAACGCCCCGCGCGGCATTGCCTTCGACGCCAATGGCTTCCTCTACGTGGCCGATTCCGGCAACAACGCCGTCCGCCTTGTTTCCCCCAGCGGCGCCATCACCTCCGCCGCCGGCAACGGGTTCTCCGGATTCCGCGGCGACGGCGGGCCCGCCACCGCCGCCCAGCTCAACGCTCCATCGGCCATCGCCGTCGACCCCAACAGCGGCGAAGTCTTCATCGCCGACACCGGCAACCACCGCGTCCGCCGCATCACGCGCGCCGGCCTGATCGCCACCGCCGCCGGAACCGGCACCGCCGGCATGGCCTTTGAGGGCTCGGCCGCCGTCTTCGCTCAAATCAACGAGCCCCGAGGCGTCGCCATCGACGCCGTCGGCAACATCTATATAGCGGACACCGGCAACAACCGCATCCGCCGGATCGACCTCACCGGCCTGCTCACCACCATCGGCGATTCCCCGTTCACCGCACCGCGCGGCGTCGCCGCGGCTCTCGACGGCAGCATCTATGTGGCCGATACAGGAAAGAACCGGATCTGCCAGATCTACGACAACAAAGTCGTGCACGTGGCCGGCGCCGACACAGCCGGCTTCGGCGGCGATGGCGCGTACGCAAAAGCGGCCCAGTTTCAAACCCCGGTGGCGTTGGCGTTCGATTCCCAGGGCAACCTCGCCGTCGCCGACATGGGCAACGGCCGCATCCGTCAACTCCGCCCGGAAGCGCTCCAGATTTCCGTCTTCGAAGAAGGCCCGCGCATCTTCCATGCGGCCACCGGAGCCGAATCCCCGGTGGCCGCGGGCATGCTGGCAACGCTCATCGGCGAAGGCTTTGGCCCCACCCAACCAGCGTCGGCGGCGCTGGGGGCGAACGGCTGGCCGAAACTCCTCGCCGATGTCGACGTTTACGTCGATGGCGAGGCCGCGCCGCTCCTCTACGTCTCCGGCAAACAGATCAACTGGCAAGTGCCCCTATCGGTCAACGGCAAGACCCAGGTGACTATCGAGGTCTATCACCAGAAGGTGCTCCGCGCCCGCACCAGTGCGCGTGTCGCCACGGCGGCTCCCGGGCTGTTCCCCCAATTTGTGCAGGAAGACGGGTCCATCAACAGCGTGACAAACCCCGCCGCAAGAGGCTCCATCGTTCTGCTCTTCGGCACCGGAATGGGCGCCTCGCCGCTCAACACGCTCGATATCAAAATCGGCACGATGCCAGCCCAGATCCTCTGGGCCGGCCCGGCGCCCGGCATCCCGGGTCTGACGCAGATCAACCTGCGCCTGCCCTCGGGCTTCTTCTCCGCCGGTGGCCTGCCGGTCACGCTGCAGATCGGATCCATCGCCGCCCCGGCCGGACTGTCCGTCTACCTAAAGTGATTTGCGCGCCTCTTCCAGCGTCTGGAAAAGCAGGTCGATATCCTCCGGACGCGTATGGATGTGCGAGGAGACGCGGAACCGCTCCGACATCATGATCCAGATCTTCCGCTCCCGGCACAGCGCGCCAAACTTCTTAAACTGCGCCGGCGGCATGTCGAAAGCCACCAGGGAGCCGAACATGCGGTCGTCGTCCGGCGTCAGCAGCCGCAGTCCCGGCATCTGCCGGGCGCGTTCAAACGCCATCCGCGCCAACTGGTGAATCCGCGCGTAAATCCGGTCCGGACCAATCGATTTCGCGAACTCCAATCCGGCGACCATGCCCTCAAACAGCGCCCGGTTGTTCGTGCCCACCTGCATGAACCGCGCCGCCCCGGCCGCCGGATTCGACCACCCATCCACGGTGATCGACGGCCATAGCCGCTCTTGCATCTCCTGCCGCACATAGAGCAACCCGCACCCGGCCGGCGCGAACAGCCACTTGTGCGGACTGCCGGCCATGAAATCGCACTCCAGGTCGGAAACGCGAAACGGGATCTGCCCGTGCATATGCGCGCCGTCGACGAAAGTCATCACGCCCTTGGCGCGCGCCGCCCGGCAGATTTCCCGCACCGGCAGGATCATACCGGTGGTCGTGGTGATGCCGCTAAAGCTCAGCACGCGGGTCCGCGGGCCAATGGAGCCAATCAGCAGATCGGCGATCTGTCCGGGGTCCTTCGGCGGCAAGGGCAGAGCCACCTGCCGCACCTCGATGCCGTGACGCTGCTGGCGCACGCCCCACGGCCCGCGCATCGACGGGTGCTCCTGATCGGTCATGATCACCTCGTCGCCGGCCTTCAGATCGAGCCCCGACGCCACAATGCCAATCGCCTCCGTCGCGTTATGCGTCAGCGCCAACTCGGCCACCGGGCAGCCAATAAAATCCGCCAGCGCCTTGCGATGGGCCTCCATCCGCTCGTACCCCCACCGCGGGTATTCGTCCATCTCCAACGCCGCGCTCCGCTCCAGATACCTGCTCACGGCCGCCACCACCGGCTTCGGCGCCACACCCAGACTCCCGTTGTTCATGTACGCGCGCCAACCGGGCAAATGGAACTGTTCGTCCCGGATCCGTTTCCAGTACGCTTCCGGGTTTTCAGCGGCCAGCGCCGCGGCGGGCAACCCAGCCAGGCCGGCAAAAAGAGATCGACGTCGCATGTCCCATTTTAAGTCGACGCCGTGTTTGATAGCATAAGCCCAGGATGACTTTCAGCCGCCGTCAATTTCTCGAATCCGCCGCGATGGCCAGCCTCGCCGCCGCCACCGGACATGCCGCCGAACCGGGTAAGATCCCAACCCGCGCCTTGGGGAAAACAGGGGCCCGCGTCTCTGTGCTCGGCATGGGAGGCGGCAGCCGTTTCCTTGCCTATAAAGACGAAGACAAGGCACTGGAAGCGCTGAATAAAGCAATCGACATCGGCATTCACTATGTCGATACCGCGCAAACCTATGGCAACGGCGTCAGCGAAACCCGCGTCGGCAAAGTCATGGCGACGCGCCGCAAGGAAGTTTTCCTCGTCACCAAGATCCAGGAGCGCGATCCGGACAAGGCCATGGCCCGCCTGGAGCAGAGCTTCAAGAACCTCCAGACCGACCGCATCGATCTCGTCCACATCCATTCCCTGACCACCGCCGAGGATCTCGCCGAGATCGAAAAGAAGGGCGGCGTGCTGGAGCGCCTCCTCAAAATGCGCGACGGCAAGGCCATCCGCTTCGTGGGCGTCACCAGCCACACGGACCCGACGGTGCTGAAAACCGCCCTCGAACGCCACGACTTCGACTGCACCCAGATGGCGCTCAACGCCGCGCTCGTCGGCATGAAAAACGGCAAGGGCGGAATGGAGATCAACCCCCAGATGATCCCCAGCTTCGAGACCATCGCGCTGCCGGTCGCCCTAAAAAAGAAAATGGGCGTGCTGGCGATGAAGGTGTTCGCCGCCGATGGCATTGTCGGCCAGGCGCCGCTCGAAAAACTGCTCTATTATTCCATGTCGCTGCCGGTCTCGGCCTGCGTCGTGGGTATGCCGAAACTGGAATTCATCACGCAAAATACGCAGATGGCCAAGCAGTTCAAGCCGCTGCCGGAAGCCGAACGGCGCGAACTTTCCCTGGCCCTATCGAGCAAGAATAAACAGGCCCTCGATCGTTACTTCCGCCGCCACGTAGACGCGTAGTCGCCGCTAAACCGGCAACACAGAGGAAACGGGAGCAAAGAACCGCTGGATGAACTCGACAGCGGTTTTTTCCGCCGTTTCTTCCCCGCTAGGCCCCACCGCGATGGTCACGCGCACCAGCGCCGTATCCGTACGGTTGTAGCGAATGGCGTCCGACATCACGTAAAACTTCGCCTTGAACTCATCTGCAACGGTGCGACCGTGGGACTGATACCAGTACACAACCACGCTCTTGCTCTCGCCACGCTGCACGACGTAGAAATTCGCCTCCACCGGCGTCGCCTGCCCGGGAACGGGAATCTGTACGATCGTGTTCTTCTCCTTTACCCACCCGGCGCCCGGCAAACAGTTCTTGGGGGAGTGCGGCGCCACACCGGCGCGCTGCGAACGGAAGAACGCAATAAACAACCCAACGCCTTGCGGAGAACCCGGTCCCGCATAATACCGGTTCAAGGTGTCGTCCGCCTTCAGGATGTCCTGCACCTCCGGCTCCATCGGGAACTCTTTCACCAACTGCCAGGAGTCCACCTTGGCGGGCAGAGACGCCAGAGATTGCGACGGCGGCCGATACTCCTTGCGAACCGAAAGGAAGTACCCGGCCGCTCCCTGCAGAACAAGCAGGACGCTGACGAAGATGAAATTCCGGGAAACGAAGAAAGGAGGCATTATGCTGGCACCACGTTCGGGCTAGGTTCCCGCATGGGGAACAGTTTCTTGACGACAACGTGAAACAGGATCATCAATCCGAAGGCGAATGCGAAGGAGACGCCGCCCTCAAGCGTATGAAAAAAACCTTGCGCAAGGTCGGGGTTATATTCGCTCAATACGCCTGTCGCCGAAACGCGGAAGGCATTCGCCGCCACCGCGATCGGGATGGAAGCGAGGAAAATCGACCAGCGCACCCATAACCGCTGCTCCGAAAGGTACCCGTAAACCAGGGATAAAAACGTCAGCGACATCAAGGACCGGATACCGCTGCACGCTTCCACAACCGACAACTTCTGATTCGCCAGTTCCAACACGTTGCCGTCGCGCAAGACCGGAATGCCCAGCAACGACAGCGCATGCTCGGCCACTGAGCTGGCGAACAACTGGAGCGGGAACGTGATCTGGTTATAAATCACCGCCGGAATCGGCACCATCAGCGGGAGCATCAACAGCGGCAATGCCAGTGCGCGGATAAAGGCCCAGCCGCCCAGGAACAGCACGGCCCCCCACAAGGATCCAATAAACGCCGTGCGTTGCAGAAATAACTCAGCGCCTAAGATGCCAAGCGTCATTTGAAGGACCGACCATCCCAGCAGCACCAAGCCCCAATAACTTGGTTTCACCTCGAGCGCCAGCAGTTCCTCCCGGCGGTTCCAGGCAATATAGGCAGCAACGGCCGGCACGAAAAAGCCATGGCTCATGTCGTCGTCGTTGGACCACTGGCTCGCCATCCTCGCCAGAATCGGAAGATAGGCGAGAATCAACAAGCCAAGGATCCAACCTATATTGGCCCAAGGCACGGTAATCGCTTTGGCCCCGGGCGCAGACAGGGCGGTGCCTTCATTAGGGTTCATTCTTCCTCAGTTTTACACAGCGCGAGGGGTCCGAACAATTACCTCGTCTCCCCGACCCGGTGTAGGAGCATTAGGTTAGTAGTGCCGGAGCGCCACATCGGCTGCCCGGCCACCAGAATAACGGTGTCGCGCGTCTTGCACAATCCGCGCTCCAGAAGTGTCCGGTCCATCACCGCCACCATCTCGTCCGTGGAAGGTTCCGACGGCGTAACAACCGCGTGAATGCCATACACCAGCGCCAGCCGCCGCGCCACGGATTCGTTCAGAGTAAATGCATAAATCGGCACCGGCGGCCGGTACTGCGCCACCAGCCGCGCCGTAGCCCCGGACGTGGTGAACACAACGATAGCCGACACGTTCGCCGATCGCGCCGAGTGATACGTGGCGTCGGCCAGAATCTCGGCTATCGACGGATTCGCCCGTGGCGCCGGCGGTTGATAACCGCGCGGACGCATCGCGATCTCGGCCTCGGCGGCAATGCGCGCCATCATCTTCACGCTCTCCACCGGGTAGGCGCCCGCCGATGTCTCCGCCGACAGCATCACCGCATCGGTGCCGTCATAGATCGCGTTGGCGACGTCGGATACTTCCGCCCGCGTCGGCACCGCGCTTTCGATCATCGACTCCAACATCTGTGTCGCCGTGATCACGAACTTACCCGCGTGCCGCGCCTTCTCAATCACTGACTTCTGGATGAAGGGAACTTTCTCGCAAGGCAGTTCCACCCCCAAATCGCCC
>CAMATG010000419.1 GCA_945860645.1 Candidatus Sulfopaludibacter sp. SbA3
ACGACACCTCCATGGCCCTCTGCCTCGCCGAAAGTCTGATCGCCCGCCAAGGCTTCGACGCCCGCGATCAAATGGACCGGTACCTCCGCTGGTACACCGAAGGCGAAAACAGCGTCACCGGCCGCTGCTTCGACATCGGCAACGCCACCGCCGCCGCCCTCAACCGCTACCGCCAATCCGGCGACCCCTTCTCCGGCGACCCCGACCCACACGCCGCCGGCAACGGCTCCCTCATGCGCCTCGCCCCCGTCGTCCTCTACTACTGGCCCGACCGCGCCCAGGCCATCCACTTCGCCGGTGAGAGTTCCCGCACCACCCACGCCGCCCCCCAGGCCATCGAATGCTGCCGCCAGTTCGCCGCCCTCCTCTGCCAAGTTCTCGACGGCCATGGCAAAGGCGAGCCCCCTGTGTTCGGCGAAATCAAGCCCACCGGCTATGTGGTCCACAGCATCGAAGCCGCTCTCTACTGCTTCCACACCACGGATACCTTCCGCGACGGATGCCTGAAAGCCGCCAACCTCGGCGGCGACACCGACACTATCGCCGCCATCTACGGCCAGCTCGCCGGCGCCCATTATGGCGAACAAGGGATTCCCGAACCGTGGCGTCACCGCCTCGCCTGGGAGGACCGCATCGCCTCGCTTGCCGACCGCCTGCAGGCAAACGCCTTGGTTTTTGGCAACAATTCCAGCGTGACGGTGGCGGGCTCTAACGGCTGAATGCGAGACGAACGCCGCCATCCCCAGTACCTCCAACAACAACTTTCTCGTGAAGGGCGACCGCGAGCGTTCCCGCAACCTTCTCAGCTTTGCGAGCGCACCCTACACCACCATCGGTGGAACCGCTACGTTACGCTTACACTCGACTTACAGTTCCGTCGACGTCTTCCAACTCCTCGTTAACGCCGCCGTCATCTGGTCGACGCAAGAGGCCAGCTCAGTCAGCTCAAGCACGGTAACGGTGCCGCCGCCGCACCCAAGTCGGAAAAACGCGGGAACAGCCGCACCGCACCCGACACGGATAACCCGTCCCGGTCATCCAAGCGGACAACCGCATCGAAACAGCACATCCAGGTGCTTTCCATCCCCACCACCGCACCCGACACGCGCGGCCTGCCGCGACTCCATTCGCTCGCCGCTCCTCCCCCGTCACGCCCCAAGGGATCGCCATCCGCGCAAACTACCCACAGCTTACAGGCTGAAGATACCACTGCCAAACTCGCACCGCACTACCCATACCGATGGCCAAATCGGACAAACTCATCCGGCTTCCACCAAGCAGCCCGCGATTCTACAACAACCGCGCCGTCCGGCGCGATGCCATTCGCGCCTGAAGTCGCTCACGCCTTCGGGCCAGTTCCGGCGTCGGCGCCAGTCGCGCGGCCTCCTCGGCCATATCGAGAGCCAACGCGTAGTTCTTCTCGGTGTGTTCGAAATACTTGGAAAGTTCCTCTAAAGCATTGGCCTGATGGGGGTTACGCGCCGTGGTCAGTTCGGTGAACAGCGCCACCGCCGCGGCCTCGTTGCCCCGTTTCTTCTCCAGCAACGCGCAATCCCACGTCGTCCGCCAAACCAGCTGGTCCGGCAGCCCTTTGTCCAACGCGCGGCGCAGCAGCACAACCGCCTCGTCGGTCCGGCCGGCGGCGCGCAGCCACCGGGCCAGTCCGACCATCTCCGCCCCCCGGTGCAACGGCACCTCCAAGGGCGCATGAAAGGCTCGTGGAATGATTCCGGTCAGGCAAGCTAACGTTAAGATATCAAAGGCGTTATGCTCGAATATCCCCATCATCCGGTGGGCCGAACGGGTGCGCAGAAACTCGAAATACAGGTACGGGATCATTGATCCCGGCACGTCATCGATCCGCTCCACCCCCAGGATCTGGTTCTCCAACTCCACCAGCCGGCAACTCTCGAACGCCAACCGGTACAACCGGCGAGCACCGTACAAAAGGTCGAAGTGCTCCAACCGCCCGAAGGGCGGTTTCATCCGGCTCATCCGGTAGCGGGTCTCCAAAAGCGGTTGGTCGTAGGAGCGGCCGTTGTAGGTCACCAGCACGTCAAACTGTTGCAAATGCTCGGTTAAGGCGTGCAACTGGCTCGACTCTTCGGAGTAGTCGCGCATGAAGAAGTGCCGCAACTCGAAGCCCTCTTCGGTCAGCGCCCCCACCCCGATCAGGAACGCGTAGGTACCCGAGCCACCGGCAAGCCCAGTTGTCTCAGTATCCAGGTAGGCGACCTTGCGCGGGTCGACGCCCTTCAGTTGGCCTTCGCTGATGGCTTCCAGCAAATCACCCGGAAGTTCTTGCAAATCAGAGATATAGACGCTGCCGTGGCGCTGGTGATTGCGCCACAGGCGGCGGGACTCGAAGTGGGCGCCCTTCTCTGTCTGGACCTCGGCGCCGTCCAGCCAGTCCATGATACTGCCTCCGGCAACCGCTTTCGTTTCAACGGCTTCCGTAACAGCCGCCATGCGTTGGCGCAGGTGGGCTAGCTGATCGTGGAGATTCGACATTGCGCGATTCGCCTCATCTTCGCCTAAGGCAAAAGTGTAGCACTAGTCGTGGCGCAAAACCATAGCTGGGTCTAGCTTTGCCGCACGCCGCGCCGGGCCATAGCAGGCGACGCCCGCGGCGGCCATCATCAGCGAAGCGGCGACAGCCATGGCCACCGGGTCGGGCGATTTATCGAGGAACCGGGCCACCGGCCAGGTGCCGGCGAGGCCCAGGCCGAGCCCGATGGCGGTCAGCCTAAGTCCATGATTCAAAGAGAGTTGAGTCAGCGACACCGGCGTGGCGCCGAGGGCCAGGCGGATGCCAAACTCCCTGGTCCGTCCACGGACGAAGCCGGCCAGCATCCCGTAGATTCCGACACACACCAGGGCGAGCGCGGCGAGGGCGAAACCACCGAGGAGGGTCGCGATCAGTTGCGGTTCCGACCACGCGGAGGCGAGGCGGGATTCTAGGGAACCCGCGTAGCGGATAACGGCGAAGGGATCGACACGGCGGGCGGCGGCGATGACCGGGGCCGCGTCGCCTTCGGTGTTTACCACCAGTGCGGCGTGTGGCCAAAAAGTGCGCGAAATGGGTACAAAAACCTCGCTAAAAGGACGCTTTTCGACGCTATTTTGCGCCACATTCGCAACCACCCCCGTGATGGTGTACCAAGCCGGTTCGCGATTGGCGTCCGAGTAGGAAACCTGCTGGCCGACCGGGTCGGTGTCGCCGAAATACTTCTTCGCGAACGTCTCGTTGATCAGCGTCTGGGGCTGCTTGTCATCGGGCAACCCGCCGCGGAGGATCGGGACGCGGAGAGCGGTAATGTAGCCCTTTGTCATGGCCCGGAAGCCGTAGCTTTGCCGGGCGAGCGATTCTTCGAGGTTGCGGCCGCGAATCCGGAGATATCCCCGGCCCTGGGAGCCGCCTTCGAGGGGGAGTCGATCGATTAAGCCCGCTGACCGCACGCCGGGGACATCACGGACGGTTTGCTCGACGTCGTGGTAGAACTGCTGGAGTTTGGCGTTGTCGGTATCCCAGGTGAAGTCGAATTGGAGGGCGAGGACATGGTCCTGATTGAAGCCGAGGGGGCGCTTTTTGGCGTCCATGAGGCTGTGGACCAGGAGGCCTGCGGTCATGAGAAGTACCATGGATACAGCAACTTGCGCGACGACGAGGGCGGAGCGGAGGGGGCTGCGTTTCGCTTTCAGCCGGGCCACCTGCCAGGCCGGGAGGAGGCCGATGGCGAGGGCACAGAACAGGGTGAGCCCGAGGGAGAAGAGGGCCACGCGGCTGTCGGTGGCGACGTTGTTCAGAAGAGGGAGCTCGGCGGGGAGAAGGCTCTTGAGGTAGGCCAACGACCAGGCGCCGACGAGTAGGCCAAGGGCGCCACCGGGAATGGCAAGCCACACGGATTCAAGGAGATAGAGGCGAATGAGGTCGCCGCGGCTGGCGCCGATGGCGAGGCGGATGGCGGCTTCGCGGGCACGATCTGCATTGCGGGCGAGCAGGAGGCCGGCGAGGTTGGCGCAGGCGATGAGCAGGACGGTGAAGACGACGCCGGCCAGCAGCAGGACGGGGCGGGAGGCTTCGTTGGCAATGATGCCTTGAAGGGGTGTCAGGCGGACCGTAAGTCCTTTATCTTCTTCTGGATGGGCAGCGCGCATGGCGGCGTTGACGGTGGCCAGTTCGGCGTTGGCGCGGGCGAGATCGACGGCCGGTTTGAGGCGTCCGATCATCTGCAGGAAACCGGCCGTGCGCGGGGTCTTCTGCATCTCCTGGGTCATGGGCGTCCAGACTTCGTACTCCTCGATGAGCGCCGCTTCCGGCGGCATAACTCCAATTATTTCAATGGTTCCGGAGGAAGTTCGGAGAGTTTTTCCGAGCACGTCGCGGCTGGCGCCGTAGGCCTGTTCCCAGTAGCGATGCCCGAGCAGGGCAACGTTGTCTTCGGTGGGACCGGGGAGGCGGCCGAGGACGGGGCGGTAGCCGAACGTGGTGGCGAGGTCGCCCACGGTGCGGAGGGTTTTGAGCGACTGGGCGCCATCGGCGGTGCGGACGACCATGCCTTCGGAGTAGAAGCCGCCGGTGGTGGCGAGGGAGCCCATGGCGTCGGTGTAGTCTTTTAGACGCAATGGGTTACCGCCCGTGGAGTCGCCGTTGCGGGCCTCGACGAAAGCCATGAGCCGGTCCGCGTCTGGCACCGGGAGGGGTTTCAGGAGCAGGCCATCGAGGAGGGAGAAGATGGCGACGTTGACGCCAATGCCGAGGGCGAGGGTGGCGAGGCCGGTGGCGAGGAAAGCCGGGCGGAGGAGGAGGCCGCGGATGGAGTAGGCCGAGTCGCGGCGCCAGTTGTCGAGCCATTGGAGGGAGTGGGCTTCGCGGGTTTCTTCGACGATACGGGCGCGAGGGCCGAACATTTTGGCGGCTTCGCGGCGGGCCTCCTCCTTCGTAAGTCCTTGCTGTTCAAGTTCTTCAGCGCGAAGATCAATGTGGAGCGCGAGCTCTTCGTCGATGTCGGAGGTCTGGCGGGTGGGGCGGATCGACTGGCGGATACGGGACCAGAGAGACATTAGGCGAACCTCAAGACGTTGATGACGCCATCGGTGACGCGGCGCCAATTTGCGAGTTCGGCTTCGAGTTGTTTGTGGCCGTTTTCGGTTAGGGAGTAGAAGCGGGCTTTTCGGTTGGATTCGGTCATGCCCCATTCGGCTTTGATCCAGCCTTGTTCCTCCATGCGGTGGAGCGCGGGGTAGAGGGAGCCTTCTTCGATGTGAAGGAGTTCGGCGCTGGCTTGCTGGACGAATGATGTGATGCCGTAGCCGTGGCGGGGGGTTTGGGCGAGGGATTGGAGGACGAGGAGGGTGAGAGTGCCTTGGAGGGCGTCTGTTTTGGGTTTCGCCATGCCTAGACATCTAAGCATAGTTGTCTAGGCATAGACAACTAGGTATGCGAGAAACTTTTGGGGAGACGTTGGGGAGCTGGATTGGCTCGGGGTGCGTGACGGATGTTTTACGGAAAAAAATGAGGTGTCTGACACCAGTTTATTGCTTTTGTTTGACGGGGGCGTAGCGGTGGAGCATTTCGTCGAGGGCGCGGAGGTCGACGGGCTTGGCGAGGACGTCGTCCATGCCGGCTTCGCGGCAGCGGGTGACTTCCCAGTCCATGGCGCTGGCGGTGAAGGCCAGGATCGGCGTGGCGATGCCGGATTGGCGGAGAGCTTTTGTGGCTTCGAGGCCGTCGAGGACGGGCATGTGGTTGTCCATCAGGATGAGGTCGAACGTCTCTTCACGGGCCCGCTGGACGGCTTCGGAACCATCTTTTACCAGCGTCACCTTCATCCCCTTCTTCTGGAGCAGGCGGACGATCACGCGCTGGTTCACTTCGTTGTCCTCGGCGACGAGGATACGCATTAGGGCCAGTTCGCTGGAATGGGTAGCCGGGGTGGGTGG
>CAMATG010000420.1 GCA_945860645.1 Candidatus Sulfopaludibacter sp. SbA3
TGCGTCGATCTTAGTTCCTTTCAGCGCACCGCGGACGGCGGTATTCATCATGAGTTCGGCGAGTTTCATGGTGGCTTTGTTGAGGGCCTCCATTTTGTCGAGGATCAAGTGATGATTTTCGCCGTGATAGGCGAGCAGGAGTTCGGCAATGGAGTTATCGACGAGCGCGCGTTCCTCGTCGGTTAAGTCCATGTAGGCGTCGTCGCCCTTGGCCTTGTCGACGGCGTTCAGAATTCTGTCGGCCTCCACACGGGCCTCACGCACCTGGCGCTCGTTGAAGTCCTCTTCGGCCTTGGCGAAGGATTCGAGAATCATTGCCTCCACTTGTTCATCGCTGAGGCCGTAGCTGGGCTTCACTTCGACGGTCTGTTCCTTGCCGGTGCGGACGTCCTTGGCGGTGACGTTCAAAATGCCGTTGGCGTCGATCAGGAAGCGCACTTCGATCTTGGCCATGCCGGCGGGAACCGGGTCGATGTCCTTCAGGTCGAAACGGGCGAGGCTGCGGCAATCGCGCACCATTTCCCGTTCGCCCTGCACCACGTGGATGAGCACGTTGCGCTGGCCATCGACGGCGGTGGTAAAGGTTTCGGCGGCCGTGGCGGGGATGGTAGAGTTGCGATGGATGAGCTTCGAAACGACGCCACCCATGGTCTCGATACCAAGGCTTAACGGCGTGACGTCGAGCAGGAGTTTGTCGTGCACGTGGCCGGAGAGAATACCGGCCTGCACGGCTGCGCCGAGGGCGACCACTTCGTCGGGATTGAGTTCCGTGTGGGGTTCGGCCTTGAACAGTACGCGGACGGCCTGGCGCACGAGCGGGATACGCGTGGAGCCGCCGACGAGGACCACTTCGTCAATCTGTTCAGCCGTGACGCCGGCGTCGGCCATGCAGTTGCGGCACGGGCCCAGCGTCTTGTCGACGATCGGCGTGATGAGCTTCTCCAGCACCTCGCGGGTGATTTCGCGACGGTAGCCGCGGCCCTGGTAGTGGAAGGCGATGGTGGTGGTGGCGAGCGTGGAGAGCTGGTGTTTGGCGTCGATGACGGCGCGGCGCAGGGTCTGCACGGCGATCTGGTCGCCGGAGAGATCGGTGCCCCATTCGGAGGCGATGTCTTCGAGCGCGACGCGCAGCAGGAGATTATCGAAATCGTCGCCGCCGAGATGCGTGTCGCCATTGGTGGCCAGCACTTCAAAGATGCCGTCGTGGAGCTTCAGAATCGAGATGTCGAACGTGCCGCCGCCGAGATCATAAACAGCCACAATGCCGTTCTGCCGCTTGTCGATCCCGTAGGCCAGCGCGGCCGCGGTGGGCTCGTTGACCAGACGCATCACCTGCAGCCCGGCGATGCGGCCGGCGTCCTTGGTGGCCTGGCGCTGGGCGTCGTTGAAGTACGCCGGCACGGTGATGACGGCGTGGTCAACGGGTTCGCCGAGATAGGCTTCGGCATTGCGTTTGAGCTGGCGAAGGACCTGCGCGCTGATACCGGGCGGGGTGAAGCGCTTGCCGCCAAGCTCCAGTTGAATGACCGATTCCGAGCCCGCGGCGATGTGGAAGGGGAAGAGCTTCAACTCGTCCTGCACGTCGGCCACACCGCGGCCCATCAGGCGTTTGACGGAGTAGATCGTCCGGTCCGGATGGGTGATCAACCGTTCCAGCGCGGCGCTGCCGACGACCGGTTCGCCGTGTTCGGGAATGGAGACCACGCTGGGGACGATGGGGTTGCCGTCGGCGCCAGGGATGACCTTGGGCGCGGTGAGGTCCATGAAGGCCACGAGCGAGTTGGTGGTGCCGAGATCGATGCCGACAACTTTGTGCGGCTTATCTTCGTTCCCGAAATCGATTTGGAAGAGAGACATGAGTTTGGGTTAAGCGAGAGCGGCGCGAGCATCGCGCACGAGGTTCTGTAGATATTTTCGCCGATTCAGAAGGGAGCGGAGCGAAGTGAGCGTTTCGCGGGTAGGATTGGCGTCGTAGGCGACGAAGATCCCATCGCGCTGTACGTCGATTTCCTGCAGCAATCCTTCAAATTTCGTCAACGCGCGCCCGACTTCGGCCTTGGCGGATTCGTCGCCGTCGCGAGCCTCTTCAAGCGCCATGTTCAGCTCGAAGACCTCTTCCAACAGCTCCGGCGGCACGTCTTTGCCGCGCTGCTCCCCGATGTCGAAGCCGGCATTTTTCAGGACGTATTCGGCGCGAGCGACCGGATCGCGCAGCACGCGCCAGGCGTCGTTCAGTGTGGCCGAAGCCGCCTCGGCATAGGCCAACTGCAGCGCCCCGGCTCGTGCGTGACGATCCGGGTGCCATTCGCGACTGTTGGCATAAAAACGGCGCTGGAGGTCTTCGACATCCAGCGCCAACTTATTCTCAATGCCGAAAATTGCGAAGTAATCGGTAGGAGGAGGACCAGAAAACATTGTTAGGCGGAGAACGACGTCCCGCAGCCGCAGGACTTCTGGGCGTTCGGATTCACGAACTCAAAGCCGGACTGCATGATCGACTCTTTATAGTCGAGCGTCATGCCGTTCAGAAAGTTCATGCTCTTGGGATCGACCCAGACGGCGACGCCGTCGAAATCGAAGATGTGATCGGTGGCGCGCGGCTTGGTATCGAACTTGAACTGGTAGCTCAAGCCCGAGCAGCCGCCGCCCAAAACACCGAGACGCAAACCACCCGTCACGCCCTGCTTTTCGAAGGCCTGACGAATCTTCGAGATCGCCTTCGGCGTGACTTCAATCGCGGGAGCAACTTCGATGGTCGTAGACATTAGTGACTCACAGTTTCCGCGGAGACAGGGGCACCCTGCTTGGTCTTGTAGTCGTTGATCGCCGCTTTGATGGCGTCTTCGGCCAGTACCGAGCAGTGGATCTTCACCGGCGGCAGCGCCAGTTCGCTCACGATGTCGGTGTTCTTGATTTCCAGCGCCTCGTCGACGCTCTTGCCCTTCAGCCACTCGGTGGCGAGCGACGAGCTGGCGATGGCCGAGCCGCAGCCGAAGGTCTTGAACTTGGCGTCTTCGATGATGCCGGTGGCCGAGTTGACCTGGATCTGCAGCTTCATCACGTCACCGCACTCGGGGGCGCCGACCATGCCGGTTCCGACGTCGGTGCGGGACTTGTCCATCGACCCCACGTTGCGGGGGTTATTGTAATGATCGACAACTTTGTCAGAGTAAGCCATGATGTTATTTCCTCGAGGTTAGTGAGCGGTCCATTGGACCTTGCTGAGATCGACGCCGTCCTTGAACATCTCCCACAGCGGAGACAGTTCGCGGAGCTTATTCACTACGTCGATCATCTTCTGGGCGACGTAGTCCACTTCGGCTTCCGTGTTGAAACGGCCGAGCCCGAAGCGAATGGAGGTGTGGGCCAGATCGTCGCCGAGGCCAAGCGCCTTCAGGACGTAGCTGGGTTCGAGCGTGGCCGACGTGCAGGCCGAGCCCGAAGAGACGGCGATATCGTTGATGCCCATCAGCAGGCTTTCGCCTTCCACATAGGCGAAGCTCATGTTGAGGTTGTTCGGCAGCCGATGTTCCATCGTGCCGTTGATGTAGGTCTCTTCCAAACTGGCTTCCAGCTTGGCGCGCAACTTGTCGCGCAGCGCCCGCAGGCGCGCCGACTCTTCCGGCATTTCCCGCTGCGCAATTTCGCAGGCGGCGCCGAGGCCGACGATCCCAGGAACATTCAGCGTGCCCGAGCGCATCCCGCGTTCGTGACCGCCGCCGTCCATCTGCGCCGTCAGCTGCACGCGCGGGTTCTTGCGGCGCACGTACAACGCGCCAACGCCCTTCGGCCCGTAAAGCTTGTGGCCGGTGATCGAGAGCAGGTCGATGCCGTCTTCGACTACGTTGACCGGAATCTTACCGCACGCCTGCACGGCGTCGGAGTGGAACAGAACGCCGCGTTCTTTCGCGATCTTGCCAATTTCCTTCACCGGCTGGATCACGCCGATTTCGTTGTTGGCATACATGATGCTGATCAGGATCGTCTTATCCGTGATCGCGTCGCGAAGCATGTCGAGATCCACCAACCCGTCGCCCTTCAGCGGCAGATAGGTGATCCGGCAGCCCTTCTTTTCCAGGTGCTTGCAGGTGTCGAGCACGGCCTTGTGCTCGGTGGCGGCGGTGATGATGTGGTTGCCCTTTTCGGCATACATCTCGGCCACACCCTTAATCGCGAGATTGTTCGATTCGGTCGCGCCGGAGGTGAAAACGATTTCTTTCGAGTTGGCGCCGATCAGGGAGGCGATCTGTTTGCGGCCCTTTTCGACCGCGTCTTCGGCCACCCAGCCATAAGCGTGGTTGCGGCTGGCGGCGTTGCCGAAGTTCTCGGTGAAGTAGGGGATCATCGCTTCGAGGACGCGAGGGTCGACCGGCGTGGTGGCGTGATTGTCAAAATAAATCGGCTTGGACATGAAATACCTTTTATGAACTCAGAACAGGTAGGTGGGCGGGCGCAATCTGGGTGTGACCGTTGGCGGCGGCCCCGACGGCGTGCGGCGCGTCGGTATCGGCGGCCAGCTCAGACATCGAAAGATTTGCCAGCAATCCCAGAATGCCGTCGTGAACCCGGCGCAGCGGATCGCGGATGTTGCAGCGGTCCTGGTGTTCACAATCCTCGCCGGATTCGGTGAAACACGCAGTGAGAAAAACCGGACCGTCAATCGCTCGAACAACGTCGAGCGCGGAAATCGCAGCCGGATCGCCGGCCAATCGATACCCGCCGTTGGTCCCGTGTTCACTGGCCAGAAAACCGGCGCGCGCCAGCTTCTGCAACACCTTCGACAGGACGGGAACGGGGACGCCATACCGGTCGGCAATTTCTTTGGCGCTGGCTGATCGGGGGCGCACCACTGTAAGGTGCTTGAGGGCGATTAACCCGTAATCAGCTTTCTTGGTTAGTTTCAGCATCGGCTGTTCGGAGCGAAGTCTCGAACCGAATTGAGACTGAATCGGTCCTAGTTGGATGGTACCGCACATAACCGTGGGTCGCAACTGGGAATAGGGAACGGGGATGCCTTTGTCTTGAACGAGATAAACTCCGACTGAAAAGGTCCGCATTCCCAGATATAGACATCGCGAAACGGGGATAGGATGCAAAAAAATGGACTAGAGTTTTTCGCCGGGGTGCCGATAGGTATATTGAGGCGGTGGGTCAGGCCGGAAATTCTAAGCTATAATCCGGAAGGGCTTTTTTATCATTCACTTCGGGCAGAGTTCCGGAGATCTAAAGTCGGCGAAGGAGACGCACACAGACGAATGGGACGGGGCATCGTATCGCCCAATGGGCAGTCCGGACAAAGGCGGATAGGGCAGCGATAGCGCTATGATCCGAATTTTCCGGGTATTTATTCCCGCCAGTGTCGTGGCGCTTCTGATCTCGGAAGTGATCCTCCTGGTGATGTGTTTCGTGATCGCGCTCGTCAGCGCAACGGAAGTGGACCCCGAATTTGTCCTGCTTTACGATGGCGGCGCGGCGCGCATCTCCATTGCCGTCCTCAGTATTTTGTTGGGTCTGTACTTCCAGGACCTTTACACGGATTTGCGCATTCGCAGCCGCATCTTCCTCTTCCAGCAGGTCATGATGGCGATTGGACTGGCGTTCATTATCCAGGCCATGTCCACCTACGTGAATCCCACGCTGATTCTGCCCCGTTGGGTGATGATCTACGCATCGGCGCTCATCCTGGTCCTGTTGCCCGCCTGGCGGGTTCTGTTCCTGCGTCTGGTGCTGACGTCTCTGCACGCCCCGGCCATGCTGCTGCTCGGTTCCTCCCCGGTCCTGGCAGAGATCAGCAAGCGGATGCAAGAGCGGATTGAAATGGGTTACCGCGTTGTCGGATATCTGGACGACGGCGCCTCCGGTGACGGACCGCCACCGGACATGGGCGCCGTTCCGTGCCTTGGGAAAATATCGGACCTGCGCGC
>CAMATG010000421.1 GCA_945860645.1 Candidatus Sulfopaludibacter sp. SbA3
CCAGCGCCCGCCGCCCACGATAGACGCCCCCCTCCGGCGGCCCGTCCTGCACCGCCACGCGAATGGTGAAGTAAAACGTCGACCCCGTCCCCTCTTCGCTTTCCAGCCACAGCCGCCCGCCCATCAGCTCGCTCAGCCGCAGGCTGATCGTCAGCCCCAGCCCCGTCCCGCCGTACTTCCGCGTCGTCGAACAGTCCACCTGGCTGAACGACTGGAACAGCCGGTCCAGCTTGTCCGCCGGAATCCCGATCCCCGTGTCCCGCACCGCGAACTGAATCTCGCACAGCTCCTCAAACGTCCCCAACACCGTCACGTCCACCGTCACCGATCCCCGCTCGGTGAACTTCATCGCATTCCCCACCAGGTTCAACAGAACCTGCCGGATCCGCGTACTGTCGCCCAGCACCACCGCCGGCACGTTCGGGTCCACCCGGCAAATCAGCTCCAGTCCCGCCTCAGCCGCCCGCAGCGCAAACAGCTCCGCGCTCGCCCCCACACACCCCCGCACATCCACCGGCACGCGCTCCACCTCCAGCCGCCGGCTCTCGATCCGCGAAAAATCCAGAATATCGTTGATGATCTCCAACAGCGATTCGCCCGCCGTCTTCACCGTCTCCAAGTACTCCCGTTGCTCGGCGTTCACGTCGGTGTCCAGCAGCAACGCCGTCAGTCCGATCACCGCGTTCATCGGCGTCCGGATCTCGTGGCTCATGTTGGCCAAAAACCCGCCCTTGGCCAATGCCGCCCGCTCGGCCACCTCCTTGGCCGCAAGCAACCCGCGGTTGGCCTCGTGCAGCTCCCGCGAACTCAGGTCCATCGACCGTTCCACCATCTTCCGGTCCACGTCGGCCTGCTCGTAGGCGCGGCTCACGCTCTCCAAAAACGCCTCCCACCCCGGCGGCACCAGCACGTCCGCCCCCAAGTGGCGTTCCAGTTGCTGTCGCAGCAGGGAGTGGTACATCGCGGCCATCCCCTACGCCTCACCCAGCGCTGCAATCGTCGTCGCCGCCCCCGCGCCAAACACAAAGGCACCGCGCACGCCGTCGGCCGCCCAGCCGCCCGGCGCCTCTGTCCATCCCGCTTCTACGCTCCACCCCACCTGCTTGACCTGCAAAGAAAAACTCCTTGGAGGACCCGGCAACCCGGGCCCCTAAGGAGTCTTATCGGAATAAATGCGGAGCGTAGGAGGAGATTACTTCTTCACCGGCTCGTCGCGCTCCACTTTGCCGTCGCGCAAAAACACAATCCGGTGCGCGTGCATCGCAATGTCGTGTTCGTGCGTAACCAGAATGATCGTGTTCCCCGCCTGGTACAGCCGTTCGAACAGCGCCATAATTTCAATACCCGTCGCCGAATCCAACGCGCCCGTCGGCTCGTCGGCCAGCAGAATCGAAGGCCGCGTCACCAGCGCCCGCGCAATCGCCACACGTTGCCGCTGTCCGCCCGATAGCTCGTTCGGCTTGTGGTACATGCGCTTTTCCAAATCCACCTGCCGCAGCGCTTCCCGCGCCCGCGCAATCCGCTCGTCCGCCGGAACCCCGGCGTAAATCAGCGGCAGTTCCACGTTGTGCAACGCCGTCGCGCGCGGCAACAGGTTGAACGTCTGGAACACAAAGCCCACTTCTTTATTCCGGATATGCGCCAACTGGTCGTCATTCATCGACGACACCAGATTGCCGTTAATGAAGTAGTCCCCGCTCGTCGGCGTGTCCAGGCACCCGATCAGGTTCATCAGCGTCGATTTGCCGGAGCCCGAAGGCCCCATGATCGCCACATACTCGCCCTTTTTAATCTCAAACGTGATACCAGAGCAAGCGTTAATCGTCTGGTCACCCATTTGATAGGTTTTCCAGAGCTCCTCGGTATGAATGATCGTGCCTTGCCGGCGGAGTTCTTCCCCTCGGGCCTGCGCGCTGAGTTGGGCTGCCTGTGCCATGTTGTGTGTTCGAAACCCTTACGATTCTTTCTTGACGGGAGACTTGTTGTCTACCTTGATCTTAGCCTCATTGCGAAGTGTCCGGATTACCTTATAACTTCCGGTGATAATCTCGTCCCCTTCGTTCAGGCCGCCCAGTACCTCAATGTCCGTCGTCCCGGTGATGCCCGTGTCCACCTTCATGAACACCGCCTTCTCCCCGCGCACAACAAACACGCCCTGGATCTCCTCTTTGTTGGCGCGCAAAATAGCCGGATCGGTTACCACCGGCTCTTCCTTTTGGTCTTCTTTCTTTGCCAAATCGCCCTTCGTCCGTACCGTCAGCGCCTGAATCGGAATCGAAAGCGCCTTCCCGCGCGTCGCCGTCACAATCTTCGCCGTGCACGACAACCCCGGCCGGATCTCATCCGGCGGGTTATCCAACGCCACAACAACTTTGAAATCCTTCGCTTCCTGGCTCGAAATCGCCGATTGCGACGCCGCCAAACCAGTCGACCGCAATATCGCTGTATTCCCGATCTCAATCACATGGCCCTTGAACGTCTTCCCCGGAATGGCATCGATCGTCACATCCGCCACTTGGTCCAACTTCACGTTCACAATATCGGTCTCGTCCACTTTCACTTCCGCCGTGATCAACGACATATCGGCAATCGTCATGATCAGCGAAGCGGCCGAATTCTGAATACCCGGCACCACCGTCTCACCCACCCGCACCGGCAGGTTCGTCACAACACCGTCAATCGGCGACGTCGCCATCGTCCGCTGCAACGAATCCGACGCCCGGCGCAAATTCGCCTGGCTCACAATGATCCGCCGCTGCGAACCCACCAGCTGCGCCGCAAACTGTTCCCGCTGCGCCCGCGCCTGCATAATCCGCGCCTCGGCTTCCGGAATTCCCGCCGTGAACGACTCGTAGGACGCCCGCCGCATATCAAAGTCCTGCTTCGATACCAGCCCCTGATCCAGCAACAGCTTCGAGCGGTCAAAATCCGCCTTCGCCCGCACCAGATCGGTCTTCACGCGGTCCAAATTCGCCTGCAGGGTCCGGATATTGGAGTCCTGCGCCTTCAGCGCCGCTTCCGCCGCGCCCGAATCGGCCTCCGTCGAACTCACCGTCGCCCGCTGCGCCGCCACTTCCGCTTCCGGCTGGACACTTTCCAGCTTGGCCAGCAACTGGCCCTTCTTTACCCGCGCGCCTTCCAGCACCAGGATTTCCATGATCCGCGACGCGCCCTGCGCATTGCTGCCGATATTAATGTAGTTCCTCGGCTTCACCTCGCCCGAGGCGGTCACCACGCTGGTCAGATCCTGCCGGGTGGTCTTCCCCGTCTGGACAGTGACAATGCCCTTCTGATTCCACTTCATGCTGGCGTAAATCGAACCGCCAACGGCAACCAGTGCCACAACACCGACTACAATTTTCCACGTTTTCACAGGTGCGAACTCCCGAACATTTTAGACGGCGCGAAGCTGCCAAAAGTTCAAAAAATCTAGGTTTGCGTTACGGTTACCGGCCCTTGAGCCAGTTGACCTTCGTCGGATTGCCCATTTGGCACTGGTTGGACTCGGTCATCCCCGATGAGATCTTGGCGCACGCTACCCCTGTCGCCGTCGTCATCGCTTCCTGTTCCGTCGTCCCCACACCAATCCCACAGGCCTCGTGGCCCTGATAGGTTTTGCAGACTTCCACCTTGAAGCCGCCGACGAGCGTGGTCGAATACGCCATCAACCCAACCAGGACAACCACCACCCCGACAATGATCCAAGTAACCGGCTTCATGGCGATTACCCTTCGAAAAAACTGCCGATTTTGCGAAACTTCTCGTACCGGTGATCCACCAGCTCCTTCGGCGTCAGCCCAGCCAACCGGTCGAGCGAGGCCTTCAGGCTCTTCCCCAAACTCTCCGCCGATTCGTCCCAGTTGTTCTGCGCCCCGCCATTCGGCTCCGGCACAATTCCGTCAATCAAGCCCAGTTCCAGCATGTCCCGGGCCGTCAGCCGCAGTGCGTTCGCGGCCAACTCCGCCTTCCCCGCGTCGCGCCAGATAATCGCTGCGCAGCTCTCGGGACTGATCACGGAATAAATCGCGTTCTCCATCATCAGGACAATATTGGCGACACCCATCGCCAGCGCCCCGCCCGATCCGCCTTCGCCAATGACAACGGAAACCACAGGACTCTGCAACCGCGTCATCTCGCGCAAGCTAACCGCAATGGCCTCAGCCTGCCCGCGTTCTTCGGCGTCGATCCCCGGATAAGCCCCCGGCGTGTCCAACAACGCCAAAATCGGCCGCTTGAACTTGGAAGCCATCTGCATGCAGCGCAGTGCCTTCCGGTACCCTTCCGGCTTCGGCATACCAAAATTGCGAATGAGTTTCTGTTTGGTATCCCGGCCCTTCTGGTGGCCAAGCAGCATCACAGGCTCTTCATGAAAGAACCCCATGCCGGCAACGATGGCCGCGTCATCGCCATACGCGCGATCGCCGTGGATCTCTGAAAAGCCCGTAATCAGGCGCTCAACGTAGTCCAGCGTGTGCGGGCGTTTCGGATGGCGCGCCAACTGCACGCGCTGCCACGTAATGGCAAAGGGAGAGGTCCCGCCTTCCATTCCCAACGGTATGTCTTCGATAGGCAACGTTCCTATTGTAACGTGCCCGAGGAGTTTTGTAAGTCCAGGATCAGCCGCAACCCGTCGTCAACCAAATTCATGATCCGCGCCGGCACCGTCCCCTGCAGCGACTCCAACAACATCCGGTCCACACACGCCAACTGCGACACGTTCACCACGCTCTCCCGCGGCAACCCCGCCGTCCGCCGCACGTTGGTCGTCAACGGAATCACCAACACCGTCGCCAACTTGCTCGCGTTCAGCCGGATGTGTGGCACAATCAGCGCAGGCCGCCGCATTCCCGGTGCCGACCCAACCGGCTCCGTTCTATATCCATTCGCTTCGCTGGAAAGTTCGCCGGCCGGCCTCCTGAACGCCTAGGTCCGGTGTCTGATCAATCCCCTCCAAAGCGCGGTTCATCCCCTCCGTCAACCCTTCCTCCCGCCGAACCATCAAGTAGGCAGCCAGCGCCTCAGCATACAATTGACTCCGAGAAACGCCATCCTTCTTCGCCTGCCGCTCCACTTCTTCAAACAAAGCATCCGGAATCGACACCGCTGTCTTCATACCCGAAGCCTACCAAAAGTTATACCCATAAAATCCCCCGCCGCACCAAATCCGGAAATATCACCTCCCGCAAACTCGGCGCCAACAACCCAAAATCATCCCCCGCCCCAAACCAGACCAACTCTTTAATCTCCGAAGCCGCCCGCGCCTCCCCCGTCAACGTCCCCACAAACAACTCCACCCGTACCGTCTTCCCCTCCACCGCCGCCGCCGACTCAAACGAACCGACAAACAAAACGGGCCCCAACGCCACCCCAGCCAACTCCTCGGCAACCTCTCTTCGCAAACACGCCTCCGCCGTCTCCCCTGGCTCCATCACGCCCCCCGGCAAAATCAAGAGCGAAGTCGTGTGCTTCTTCCGGCACAACAACACCCGCCCGTCCCGCACGGCAACCAACCCCGCCTTCTCAAAATCCGCCATCAGTTTTCCCCTGGAGCCGTGCTACCGGAAAAGTCCGATACCACGGACTTCCCGGATACAGTTCTAATCCTCCCACCAAATCTCCTCCAACAACCGCCGCAATTTTTTCCCTCTCCCCGCATGCAGACTCTCCACCCACCCCACTCGCCCCGCCAACTCCTCCCGCGTCCACTCCCCCGGCCCCCGCCGCGCGCACTGAAACAGCGTCGCCTTCAACCGGTCAAACTCCCCGCGCTCCACATTCGGCGTCACATTCACCACCACCCCCGCCAGCCTCTGCCGCACCCCCTGCCGCATCACCCGCGTCTTCCGATACTGCAAACAGTACCCCTCTTCCAACACAATCGCCCCCACCCGCGCCAACAGCGCCTCCCCCAC
>CAMATG010000422.1 GCA_945860645.1 Candidatus Sulfopaludibacter sp. SbA3
CAACCATTCGGGCAGCCAGCCGAGCAGGCTCATGGCGTTGCTGACGGCGCCAAACAGCGAGTCGCTGGGCACCAGCGAGGCTGGCTCTTCGGAGCGGCCCGCGCCGCAGCGCCAGGGGGTGATCGGCAGTAGTTGCACCAGCAGTGCTGGCCGTTCAGTCGGCATGGGGGGTTATTCGCTCAGGCGGAGCGCGAACTCGTCGGCCAGAACGGCCTGCTGCAGGGCTTCGGTATTGGCCGCCTTGGCCACTTCCTCTTCCTGCGCGCCGTCTGCATAGTAGCGCCGGCTGCGCCAGACGGCGCGGATGTTCTGGAACTCCACGCGGCCGCTGCCGCGCGAGCCGCCGCCACCGAGCGCGGCGTCTTCCATCAGGCGAAGACCCTGCACCACCAGCGGCACCAGCTTCTGGTCGCCGTCCTGCAGAATGTCGATGACGATGCGCACCTTGAACCGGGCGCCGGCCGGCACGCGTTCGAGCGTGCGCGGATTGGCCTGGGCGGTGATGCGGTCGATCGCGTTTTCGCTCTTGACCTCGGTCAACTCGTCGTCGAGCTGTTCGCGCATCTGCGCGGTGATCGACTCGACTTCGAGCGGGGCGTCGTAGATCGCCAGGCGCGCCGGAGTGATGTGGCGGCCTTCGACGGCGTCGCCCTTCACGCGCTCCATGCGGCCCGGGTTGCGGCCGAAGAGCAGGCAGATGGGATCGTCGTTGCGGTCGCTCTGGTGGATGCGCACTTCCTGGCCGCGGCGGCGCGAGAGGTACACCATCTCGTCGGGCGCGGTGAGGCCGAGGGCATGTTCCAACAGGCTGCGCAGCCGGCCGCGGAGCGACGAGCCGGGCACGATGGGACGGCCGAAGGCGTCTTTAACGACCGGATTGTCGGCGCCGCCGATTTCGAGCGAGCCTTTGCCGGCGCCGATGTGGAGGCCGGTGAGGCAGACGAGCGAAGCGTCGATGACCAGCTTGCCGGCGAGGCGGATTTCGGGGACTTGGGAAGAAGAGCTCATGGTTTTCCTGGGTTCGCCGTGATTATTCGTTGTACGCGATGATGGCTTCGAACAGGTCGCGGAACCGGTCGTAGCCTCGGGTTTCATTGCGCCGGGTGACTTGGAGCAGCAGCTTTTCGAGCGGGTCGAGCGAGCGCAGACCGTGGCGGGCGATCGTATACGCCAGCCGCGCCCGCAGCATGACGAACTGGTGCTGGCGGTCGGCTTCCACCGCGCGGCAGGCGCGGCGGACGGCGCCATACAGACGGCGCAACTGCGACCGCGTACCGGCGTCGAGATCCCGCAGGCGGGCGACGAGCACGTGTGCCTGGTTGTCCAGGTACAGGCTGTCGCTGATCAGCTTGTCGTATTCGATTTCGACGGGGCCTTCGGGACGGCGCATGTCGGGACGGCGGTCGCCGCCTCCGCCACGCTGTTCGCCACCGCGACGGTCATTGCCGCCACGATCATTGCCGGGACGATCATTCCCGCCACCACCGCCGCGCGGTTCCTGGCCGCGCCGGTCGTTGCCTTTGTTCGGATTCGGTTCACGCTGGCCGCCGCCCTGCGGCTGGGCCTGGCGATCACGCGGCGGCCGGTCGCCACCGCGATTTTCGCGCGGCGGACGATCGCCACGGGGGGCGAGAGCGGGTGCGGCGGCTGCCGGCGCGGCTTCGGCCGCAGCTTCGGCGGGGGCTTCAGCGGGCGTTTCCGCCACGGCGGGCGCGGGTTCGCTCGGCGCCGATTCCACCGGGGCCGGGGCGTCAACAGGAGCCGCTGCCTCCACCGGAGCCGGCGCTTCGGGCGCGGGCGCGGCGGGTGCCGTCGTTTCTTCAGTCACCGGCGAATCCGGGGCCGGTTGTGGAGTATCCGTCTGCAATTCTTCCGACATACGTAGGTTCGAACTCTCTTTCCCTGATCCGGCCCTCATCGGGCCCGGGCGTTAATCCTGCCCGCGCCAGCCGCTTTCCAGCCGCGCCCAATCCAGCGCAACTTTCCCGGCGGGCCGCAACTGCTTCTGCACCTGCCCCCGGCCAATCAAATCTCCCAGAAACGCGCGCCACTGCCGTTCAAATTCCGATCCGCTGCGATCCCCGGCCAACCGGCGCAGGCGGCTGTGAAAGCGCCACGGCCGGTCCACGCTGCGTTCCCGGCGGCGCGCCCGCGGCGAAGCAATGCCATCGCCCACACCGCGCACACCGTAGAAATCTTCCAGTTCTTCGAACACTTCCGGCGGGCAGTGGTAGACATCGCGCAACCGGCGGATGCGCACCTTCAGCGCTTCGGCATCCTTCAGCGCCGGCCAATCCAGAATGCGGTCAAACAGCGCCAGCGCATTCCGGCCGGAGGAGCGCACGGACTCCAACTGTTCCTGATTTCGCTTCCAAAGGCTGGCCAGCGTTTCGCCCGGTTCGGCCACGGTCAGCGCGCCGGAAACGGATGTGCCTTCGGTTAGGTCCTTGCCGCCCGGCAGATCGCCGGAGAAGAGCGTGAAGACGCGGTGGAACTCGCTCGCGACGCCGAGCAGCGCGTCCCAGGCGCCGGCGACGGCAAAGTCGTGCCCGCCGCTGTAGACAATCGCCACGCGGCCGGCGTGGGCCGGCATGGCCGAGACGATGCGTTGCAGTTCGCCGGCCACCAAACCTTTGTAGAGGACCGCCAGATACTGGAAGTTTTCGGCCGAATCGGCCTGGTCGAGCCGCGCTGAGGCGAGATCGATTTCGCAGCGCAACAGGCCCCAGGTACGCCGTCCGCGACTGGTGCGGCCGTACTCCTGCGGGGCGGCCGGTGGGATGGTTAACGACACGTCGTCGGCGCCGGGAACGGGCGCCAGCGGCACGGCTTCGTCCTTCAATTCGAAGGTGGCGGTCATCCGGGCGGCCAGGCCTTCCCAGGGCCGCTCCACGTCGGTAGGCGCAGCCGGGTTCGGGTCGAATGCCGCCGCGCCCAGATGCCCCAGCGGCGTCTGGCGTTTGCGCAGGATGCCTTCGCTCAACCGTTTCCAAATGTTCGGCCAGCTACCCAGATTCTCCGTGGATGTCCAATGCAGTTCCAATAGTCCGCCGGTAGCGGCGGCGATCGAATCGCGCAGCGCGGCGAAGTGCGCGTCGGCCTCGGCGATCATCGGTTCGGGAAGCAGCAACAGGAACGACCCGCCGCCGGCGTAGCCGACCAGCAGGGGCGACAGTTTGCGCTCCGAAAGAAAGTCGCGCGGGGTGGTTTCGGTGAGGAGCGAGACCCAGAGGCTGCGGTCGGCAAAAGACGAGTTTTCGCTCGTGCCGGACACGAACCGTTCAATTCCGCGAAACTGGGCGTAGAGGAATACTTGAAGCGACATGGGCGTATCAGATAAGTCTGCCGCGAAAACTCAATGTAGCACGGCGGAGGCCTCCAGCCGAATCTGGCAGGTGGATTCGCCGTCGCGATTGGAACTTTTCCTGCAACAATGCATGCCGGATGCCTCGCGGGAAAGCCTGCGGCGGGTGCTGGCGGCCGGCGCCTGCCGGGTGGATGGCGTGGCGCGGCCGTGGGGGTACCGGTTGCTCACCGGTGCCCTGGTCGCGGTGGATCCGGAGGCGCGGATCAGCGAGGTGGTGCCGGAGCAGATCCCGGTGGAGATTCTGTATGAGGACGACGACCTGATCGCCGTCAACAAACCGACGGGAATGCTGGTCCATCCAACGACGCGTGTCCGCACCGGCACCCTGGCCAATGCGCTGCGCGGGGCCGGCTACCGGGAGATCCACTTTCTGCACCGCTTGGACCGGGAGACGTCGGGCGTGCTGGTGGCGGCCAAGCGGTTGCATCGCGGCTCGCCGCTGGCGCGGATGTTCGCCGAGCGCGAGGTGGCCAAACGCTATTTGGCGATGACGGCGGGCCCAGTGGGGTGGACGGAACGGACGGTGTCGTTGGCAATCGCCCGGGACCCGGACCGGACACCGCATTGGAACGTCGCCGAAAACGGGGCCCCGGCCGAGACGCGGTTTCGGTTGCTACACCGCGGTGCCGGCGGGGATCTGCTGGAAGCCGTTCCAGTAACCGGCCGAACCAACCAGATTCGCATCCACAGCGCCGCCATCGGTCATCCGCTACGGGGCGACACGCTCTATGGAGGGGCTCCAGCGGAGCGGCTATTTCTGCATGCCTGGACCCTGGAAATCCCCGCCGCGGGCGATGGACGGCGGCTGATCGTGGCGCCTGTGCCTACGGAGTTTTCCTACGAGGCTTCCCATCCGCCGCTCGGCGTGTAAATATATGATTCAGCGAATCTAATGGGTGGCGGTCTGGCCGCCGATTATTACGTCAGAGGTACTCTCGCGCGTCCGATATGCGTTACTTCCTGCGCACCTTGCTGCCGGCCCTGACAGTCCTGTCAGTGTTGAGCGTCCGACTGACGGCGCAGCAGTTCAGTTTCTATCACTACGGACTGGCCAATGGCTTAAGCAACCTGAGCATCCGCGCGGGCGCACAGGACCGTGCCGGACGGATCTGGGTGGCCACTGCCAACGGGTTGTTCCGTTTTGATGGGCATCGGTTTGACCGCTTCGGCACAGATAGGGGCCTCCCGGAGGACTCGGTCAATTACGTCATTGCCGGATCGAACGGAGAGATCATCGCCGGATCCAATAACGGGATCAGCCTCGGTAACGGAGATCGCTTCCGCAATCTGCCGGCAGGCGAGGGCGATGGAAGCACGATGCGGTGCATCGGCACCGGCTGTATGGACTTGCTGCCGGGAGGGGCGGTCATCGCCGCCACACCTGGTGGGCTTGGAATGCTGGAGGGGGGCGCGTTTCGCCTGCTGCCGGAAACCCGGAAATGGAATCTGCGCTCCGTCTACGTGGCGCCCGATGGGTGGATCTGGGCCACTTCGATGACGACGGTGCATCGGGGGCGGCTGGGCGCGGATCGGCGAATCGCCTGGGACACCGCTGGCCAGCCCTGGGGACTGCCCGACGCCGAGTATGGCGCTCCCGTCATGGATGGCGCCAGGCGAGTGTGGATCCGGTGCCGCGATTCGTTATACGTGATGGAGCCCGGCGCCACCGTCTTTCGCCGGTCGGATCTGCAGTTTCCGCCCGTTGGGCGGCTGACCAGTCTGACGGTGGATCGGCATGGGCAGTTGTGGGTGCCGGCCTTTAATGGGTTGTGGCAGCGCGATGAGTCCCGCGGGGCTCCGGTCTGGCGGCGCTACAGTTCGCAGAACGGGCTGCGGGCCGATCCGGTCAGCGCTGTGTTGTGGGACCGCTACGGTACCCCGTGGCTGGGCACGGAAGCCCATGGCATGGCCCGGTGGAATGGCTATCCGGATTGGCGTGGCTGGCAAATGTCGGATGGACTGAGCAACAATGGCGTCACTGCATTCGCCCGCGATGGCACGGGGCACCTCTGGATCGGAACCAAGGACGGACTGAATGAGCTCGATGACGGCGGCCGATTTCGTGTTTGGAACGCCGGCAGCGGGCTCGCCTCCAACGCCGTCCGTTCCCTGGCCACCACGCCCGATGGCGCTCTTTGGGTAGGCAGCAATGAGGGCGGTTTGACCCGGATCGCGTCTGGCAAAGAGTTGTCCCGCTTCGGATCCGCCGACGGGCTGGGCTCCACCCGGATCGTCTCGCTGACGGTCGAGCCGTCGGGTGTGCTCTGGGTCTGCACCCGGGCCGGTTTGTACGTGGGGGATTGGCGGGAGAAACGGCCTCATTTTCGCGAATATGCCACGCCGCTGACCAAGACCCCGCGTACCGTGTATCGCGTTGTCCGGTCCCGGGATGGCAGCCTGTGGGTGGGCAACAGCACTGGCCTCGCTCGTGAACAGGATGGCAAATGGCAGACGTACGGCAAGGCCGACGGTCTCGGCCATGACGGCATCGTGTTTCTGGCGGAGCGGGCTCCCCGGGAACTGTGGGTCGGCTACACGGGCGT
>CAMATG010000423.1 GCA_945860645.1 Candidatus Sulfopaludibacter sp. SbA3
GCCACCATCGGCCCCACGGCGTTCGGCTCCGGCACTAGCAGGCTGCCGATCCGGTCGAACGCCGAGGTGATCTGCCAATGGCCCGCCGGCACCCACGTCAGCCGCGCCCGATGCGAGCGGGTGCGCGTGTCCGGATTCTGTCCGGCCACCAGTTGAAACGCCTCCACCGCCTGGCCGGTGAACTGATACTGCGCATAAATGCGTTTATGCTCCAGCCGCAACGTGGCGTCGTTGCCGTCAATGTGCTGCGGCGCATTGGTGTTCAGCGCCCGCGGATTGATGTCGGTTCGATTGGGCAGAACGGCCGGATAAGCCGCCAGAAACTTCGTCACAATCGCGCGTCGCGCAGGGTCGGCAATCAGCGCGCTCCGCTCCTCGGGGCGGGGAACCAGCACGTTCCCGTTCACCTGTCCACGCAGCTTATCCTGCGATCCCTGCACCGAAAAATATCCATCCTTCCACGGCGTGAATCCAGTCTGAAACCCATACCGATTCTCGTGCGCCGGCTTCACGTCACCCACCTGGAAAAACGCCCGCGCCGCCAGGATGCTGTTCTGATGATTGGCGAAAAGATTGCCATGCCAGTTGGCGCGGCGCACGGCTGACAGGTGCGCCGGCGCCGCCGCCGGATTGCCGAACTCGGCGCCGAAGTAGCCGCGGTCCGCGCGGAACTCCTGCACCAGCGTC
The DNA here is from genome assembly GCA_945860645.1 of Candidatus Sulfopaludibacter sp. SbA3. Taxonomy (GTDB): domain Bacteria; phylum Acidobacteriota; class Terriglobia; order Bryobacterales; family Bryobacteraceae. The sequence continues at coordinate 688 of CAMATG010000423.1, forward strand.
GCCGTCGCGCCCAGCCGCACATTCAATTCCTTCAGCGCATTGTTATCCACCAGATTGAACTGGACGTTTTCATTCCGCCGGCTCTCCCCTTTTGCCGTGTCCTCCTTCCCCAATAGATTCAGCTCCACGCGCTTCTGCGCGTCAGCGGATTCAGCCGGTTTGGGCGCTTGGGCCAGCGCCGCCAAAGAAAGAGCAAGAATGAAGATTCGTTTCACGCGGGTCCTATTAGGTTCCCATACGCTGAAACCAACTCCCGCCGGCGCGCATCACAAATACATCCCTGTTCCTCCATTCGCCTTGTTCTCCGCGAAGGATTCATGCACTGGTTTCCCCACTGCAACACGGTATTCACCCCCAACAAGGATAGTGAGAACATGCAGGACAAAACGCCGCACTCCAAGCGGTATCTACTGGCGTCTGATTTCGACCAGACGCTCAGCTTCAACGACTCCGGCTTCGTCCTGAGCGAACTGCTCGGAGCCTCGAATTTCTAAGAAAAAATCGCCGGTCTGTCCAGGACCCATTTCGTGCAGCAGGGCGCGGAGCTCTCCTACCTCCTGCTCCACGATCCCGAGTACCGCCGCGTCCGCCGCGAACATCTGCATGAGGTTGGCAAGCGCGTCCGACTTAAACAGAACATCCCCGCCCTCATGAAACTGGTGCAGGATCTGGAGGGTTGCCACTTCTCCTTCTACGTCATCTCCGCCGCCCCGGAAGAGGTCATTCAATCGGCGCTGGAAGGCATCGTGCCGCCCGATCACATCGTCGGCACCCGCTTCCAATATGCCGCCGAAACCGGTGAGATCCAGTCGATTCTGCGCGTCCCGGCCGGCTACGGCAAGGTGGCCGCGCTGGAAGAATTGCGCGCCCGCCTGGGCGTCCCGCACGACCGCATCGCCTACGTCGGCGACGGCAGTTCCGACGTCCACGTCATGCTGCATCTGAACCGCTGCGGCGGACTGACTATCGCGGTCTCGGAGAACAAGTACATCACCGAAATTGCGCGCCGCACCGTGTTGGCCGATGACGCGCTCGGCGTCGCAATCCCTATCCTCGAAGAACTCATGGACTGGGCCCCCAGCCGCATCCGGAACGCCTTTGAGGCCCATGGTCACGTCCTGCACGAATGGGACAAAGTCCGCACCGATACCGTCAAGTTCCGCCCCGTCCCGGTGCCATCGCAGGTGACGAACTAATGGTCGCCGAGTGGATCGGATGGGTGGCCACCGCCGCCTTTGCCAGTTCCTATTTCTGCCGCGAGGGCCGCTCGCTACGAGCGGTCCAGGGAGGTGCCGCCATGTTATGGATCGGCTACGGCATCTTCATTCGCGCCACCCCTGTGATTGTCGCCAACGTAATTGTCGCCGCCGCGGCGGGATACTCTTTGTGGAAGTCACCCCGATAGTTTCAGTATGATGAAAAGATAGGGGAATAATTGTAACTGTCCGCCCCACGTCGGAGACGGACAAAACCTGCTGCTTTTCGCCATTAACTGACGAAAACATCTCTCCCCATCTGATCCTTCAAACGAAAAGGGGTAAAGCGTCCTATGCGACGACTCTCGCTATTCCTGTTTGTGCTCGTTTGGGCCACCGCCCTGCTTGCGCAGACCACAGCTGAAATCCTTGGAACCGTGGCCGACGAAAGCGGCGCGAGCATCCCAGGCGCAAAAATCACAGCCCGCAATACTGCGACTGGGATTGTCTCCAACACCACCAGCGGCGAGGGCGGCCAGTTCCGCTTTCCGCTCCTGCAGCCCGGCAAATACGAAGTATCGATCGAGAAAGCGGGCTTCGCCAAGCTGGTCCGGTCCAATGTCGAAATCCAGTTGAACGAGCGGGCTAACATTCCCGCGCAGTTGAAGGTGTCCGCTACACAGGACGTCATCAACGTCACCGGCGAAGTGCCGCTGATCAATACGACGAACTCCGAAGTCGGCGTCAACTTCGATTCCCAGCGTATCCAGAATCTTCCGCTGGCTCCGAATTCCAACATTCTCAACGCCGCCCTCTCCGTGCCCGGCGTCAGCCAGCTCTCCGCCGGTAACTCCGGCTTTGCCGCCGGCGGCGTCAGCTTCTCCGTTAACGGCATGCGCACGCGGTCGAACAATTTCGTCGTCGACGGCACCGATTCCAACTCTCCCTCCGTCGGTGGCCTGCTCCAGGAAATCAACAATCCCGACACGGTCGGCGAGTTCCGCATGATCACCAACCAGTTCGCCGCCGAGTACGGCCGCGCCGCTGGTAGCGTCGTCAGCATCGTCACTAAGAGCGGCACCAACAGCCTGCACGGCACCGCCTACTGGCGCCACAACGACAACAAGCTCAACTCGCGCAGCAATCTCGACAAGCGCGTTTTCACCAGAGCTCCCTGGCGCATTGAAAACCAGTTCGCCGGCACTCTCGGCGGCCCGGTTGTGAAGAACAAGACGTTCTTCTTCGGCAGCATCCTGCGCTGGACCGACCGTCAGTTCGCCTCGGGTTCCGCCATCACCGGTGCCCCCACGGAAGCCGGTAAGGCCATTCTCCGGCCCTTCGCCGCCACCCGCCCCTCGCTGAATGCCATCCTGGACTTCCTCCCTGCCGCCCAAACCGGTACCGGCCAGACGGTCCCCGCCCTCATCGGCGGCCAGAATCTCACCATCCCCGTCGGCACCCTTTCCGGCGCGCAGCCCGCGCTGCTCAACGCCTGGCAGTGGATGGCCAAGGGCGATCATCGCTTCAACGACAAACACAGCCTCACCGGCCGGATTCTCGCTGATACGCGGGAATCGGTCAGCGGCCAGTCCGTACCGCCGGGCCTCACCTCACAGTCGCCCGCGGATCGGATTAACGCCAACTTCGGCGTCACCAGCACGCTCTCGGTCACCATGTTCAATGAGTTCCGTATCGGGTTCGGACGCTTCAAATCAGCGACCCTCGCCGCCGACACGCGCGCTCTCACCATCCCGTCCATCGAAGTCACCCAGCTCGGCCTCACCGCCTTCAACGCGGCTAACACCCGCACCGCCATCGGCCTGGCCGTGAACCTCCCGCAGACCCAGGTGCTGAACAACTACCAGTTGATGAACAACTTCTCCATCCTCCGTGGCAATCACAACATGAAGATGGGTATCGATATCCGCCGCCAGGATCAGAACCAGGACTTCAATCCCACCATCCGCGGCCGCCTGCAGTATCAGACGCTCCAGGACGTCATCGACGACATCCCCAACGTCCAGTCCATCAACAGCTTCCTCCCCGGCGTGCCCCGCTGGCAGGGCTATAAATACTACGACTACTTCTTCTTCGTACAGGACGAATGGCGCGTGAAGCCAAACCTCACGATCACCTACGGCCTCCGCTACGAGTCGCCCGGCAACGCCGTCGATTTCCTGAAGCGTACCAACGACAAAGTGCTCGCGCTCAACAGCAACAACTCGGCCTACAAAATGGACTTGCCCCCTTCCCGCGACACCAACAACTGGGCCCCCCGCTTCGGCTTCAACTGGCGTCCGCCGAAAATGGGCTTCCTCACCGGGGAAGACAAACTGGTCATCCGCGGCGGCTACTCCCGCACCTATGACCTCATCTTCAACAACATCGTTTTGAACGTGTTCAGTTCCTTCCCCTTCACCGTGGTCACCAACTTCGCCGCCCGCTCCGCCGGCGGTTTCCAGAAGGTGCAGGACATCGCCACCGGTCGCGTGTTGCCCAGCGTCAACAATCCTTCGCAGATCACGCGCACCATCGTGAACCCCACCTACCGCGCGCCTGTCGCCGAACAGTTCAGCTTCCAGATGCAGCGCCAGTTGGGCGCCAGCTGGGCGCTCACCACCGGCTGGGTCGGCACCAAGGGCACCGCGCTCTTCATGTCGCTCGACGGCAATCCCACCGTTGCCGGTAACAACGCCAACGGCACCATTCGCGTCGATCCCACCCGTGGCATCATCCGCGAACGTGCCAATGCCTCCAGCTCGGTCTACCACTCCTGGCAGACTTCGCTCGAAAAGCGCCTCTCGAACAACTTCTCGCTCGGCGCGCACTACACCTGGAGCACCTTCATCGACGACCAATCGGAGATCTTCAACGCCTCTTCCGCCGGTGAAGTCGCCGTTGCCCAGGACTCCTTCAATCGCAAGCCGGAACGCGCCCGGTCCACCTACGATCGGCCGCACCGCTTCACTACGAACTTCACCTGGGAAGTGCCCTTCCTGCGCGAGCAGAAGGGTGTCGCCGGCCACGCCTTCGGCGGCTGGACCATTGCTAACTTCACCACCTTCCAGAGTGGTTCGCCCTTCTCGCCGCTCGCCGGCGTGGATCCCGGGTTCCGCCTCTCCGGTATCGACAGCCTGATCGGCTCCTCCATCCGGCCGAATGTCGCCGGAACGGCCATCGGCGGTCAGCCAGTCGAAACGCTGTTCGCGCAACGCGGCGCGCAGGTCACCGTCCAGATCCCGGCCACCGTCACCAACTTTGCGCCGGGGCTCTTCGGCCTCCCCACCGCCACCTCGCCCCTCGGCAACGCCGGACGTAACATCCTGCGCGCCGATGGCATCGGCAACGTCGATCTCGCCGTTATGAAGTCATTCCGAATGCCCTATCTCGACGGGCACTCGCTCAACTTCCGCGGCGATTTCTTCAACATCACCAATTCGCGTAATTTCGGTATCCCCGAAGCGCGCATCAACAACGCGGGCTTCCTCAACCAGTGGAATACCGATGGCGGCAACCGCCGCATCGTGTTCACTCTCCGCTACGCGTTCTAACCCAAACCGAAGGGCCGGCTCCCCCGGCCCTTCCCCTATCGCAGCCCTAAACTCACCACAATATTGATCCCCAGCGCGAACAGCATCGCACCTAGAAACACGCACACCGGCAGCGTCAATACCCACGCCAGCAGCAGGTTCCGCATCGTGTTCATCTGCAGCCCCGAATGATTCGCGGCCATCGTCCCGGCCACGCCCGACGACAACACATGCGTCGTGCTCACCGGCCACCCGCCGATGTCGGCCGCCGCAATCGTCAACGCCGCCACCGTCTCCGCCGCCGCCCCCTGCGCATAGGACAGATGCGTCTTGCCGATCTTCTCCCCCACCGTCACCACAATCCGCTTCCACCCGATCGTCGTCCCCAGCCCCAGCGCCAGCGCCACCGCCAGCTTCACCCACAGCGGGATGAACCGCACCAGCCGTTGCAACTCCGCCCTCGGCGCCGCCGTCCCCGCCGCGTCCATATGCGCCA
>CAMATG010000424.1 GCA_945860645.1 Candidatus Sulfopaludibacter sp. SbA3
GACAAAGACCCGAATGTGATTGTGCTGAGTGAGCACGTGGACTATTGGAACCACCTGGGTTGGCGGGATCCGTTTTCGTCGAGCGCGCATAGTGCGCGGCAGCAGCAGTATGCCCGGCGGTTCGGGCAGGACGGGCCGTACACGCCGCAGATGGTGGTTGATGGGCAGGTGCAGTTTGTGGGGAGTGACGCGCGGCGGGCTCGGGTGGCGATTGCGGAGGCGGGGGCTTTGGCGCGGCGAGCACGGGTGACGGTGCGGCGGGAGGGGGATGCGGTTTTTGTGGAGGCTCCGGCGTTGTTGGTTGGATCGAAGGCGGAGTTGTGGGTTGGGGTGTTGCGGGCCGAGGGTGGGGCGGAGGTCGCGCGTGGGGAGAATGCAGGGCGGACGTTGCGGCATGTGGGGATTGTGCGGACGTTGGTTCGTGGGGGGACGGTGACGCGGGAGCGGGGAGCTTCGTATCGCGTGGTTGTGGGAGGTGGGGAGCGGGTGGTGGCGTTTTTGCAGGAGCCGGGGCTGGGGGTGATTTTGGGGGCGGGGAGGGAGTAGTTTTTTGGGGTGATTGGTGTTTTCTTCCGCGGGATGCGTCGCGTCTTGGGGAACACGGCTGTTTTGGGGTTACGGTTTTATTGGGGGTTTTGCCCGCCATGTCCCCGGTGGGGTTGGGTTGGGGGGGGGTGGCGGGTTTTATCCGGGCGTTTTGCCATTGGGCCTTCTGCCATCTGCGGGTTGCGTCGCGTCTTGGGGGACACCTCTGCTGTTGGGTTACGGGCCGAACTCTTTTCGGGGGTTCTGCCCGCGATGTCCCCGGTCGGTTAGGTTGGGCGGGGGTGGCGGGTTTTATCCGGGCTTTTTGCCTTTGGGCCTTCTACCTTCTGACTTCTGCGGGTTGCGTCGCGTCTTGGGGGACACTTCTGCTGTTGGGTTACGGGCCGAACTTTGTCGGGGGTTCTGCCCGCGATGTCCCCGGTCGGTTAGGTTGGGCAGGGGTCGCGGGTTAGATCCGGGCTTTTTGCCTTTGGGCCTTTTTCCTTCTGCGGGTTGCGTCGCGTCTTGGGGGACACCTCTGCCGTTGGGTTACGGGCCGAACTTTGTCGGGGGTTCTGCCCGCGATGTCCCCGGTGAGGTTGGGTTGGGCGGGGGTGGCCGCGGAGCGGGTATCTGCTTTTCTGACTCTTCTTTCAAACAAAAAAACGGACCCGGGTGGGTCCGTTTTTTTCGTTCGATTTGCTTTTGGGTTAGCCGAGGAGTTCGACGGTGATCTTCTTGTGTTCAGCGTCGAGCGTGACGATCTTGCAGGTGCGGAGAACGCCGGGCTTGATGGTGGCGGCTTTCGGAGTGGGATCGCCACCCTTGCCTTCCTTCCAACGGCCCTTCAACATGGCGGCCAGCGAACCCAGATCGGCCGAGCCGGCGCCGGCGGATTCCGCGGGCTTGGACTCTTCCTTCTTCGGTTCTTCCAGACGGCACTCGGCGAGCACGCCTTCGGCGACTTCCAGCTTCAGGATGTTGCCGCGGACGTCGGTCACGAGACCGCTGATCGTTTCACCCACCTTGTGTTCGGCGATGAAGTTGTCGACTCGCGTGGGCTGCAGTTGCTTCAGGCCCAGGCGGATGCGGCGGCGATCCTTGTCGATGTCGAGCACGATGGCGCGGACGACTTCGCCTTCCTTGACGACGTCGCGCGGATGGTCGATGCGCTTGTCGTTGGCCATGTCGCCGATGTGGACCATGCCGTCGATGCCGTCGCCGAGATCGACGAACGCACCGAAGGACTGGATGGACGTGACAGGGGCTTCGACGATCGTCCCGGTCTTGTACTTCTCCATGGCTTCGACGAAGGGGTCGCCGAGGGCGCTCTTGAGGCTGAGCTCAATGCGCTTGTCGCCGGGCTTCACGCCCAAGACAACCACTTCGACCTGGTCGCCCACTTTGAGGAGATCGGAGGGCTTGCGGACCTTCTTCGACCAGGACATCTGCGAGAGATGGACGAGGCCGTCGACGCCCGGGGAGAGTTCGACGAAGGCGCCGAAATCGGTGAGGCGGGCCACTTTGCCGATGAGCTTCTGGCCGGGCTGGAACTGTTCGGCAGCGACGGTCCAGGGATCCGGCTGCATCTGCTTCAGGCCGAGGGACACCTTGCGGGTGTTGGCGTTCAGCTTGAGAATTTTGACTTCGAGTTCGTCGCCAATGTTGACCACGTCGGCGGGCTTGCCAACGCGATGCCAGCTCATGTCGGCAACGTGCAGGAGGCCATCGACGCCATCGAGATCGAGGAAGGCGCCAAAGTCGGTGACGCTACGGACGCGCCCTTTGACGACATCGCCTTCTTTGAGGGCGAGGAAGCGTTCTTCCTTCTTCTTGGCGCTCTCTTCTTCGAGAACCACGCGGCGATCGACGACGATGTCTTCCTTCTCCACATCGATGGAGAGGATGCGGACTTCGATGTCCTGGCCGACGAGCTTCTGAAGTTCAAACGCATCGCGCGTGCCGGAGCGGGAGGCAGGCATGAAGGCCCGGCCGCCGATGTCGACGCGAACGCCGCCTTTGACGGTTTCGGTCACCTTGCCGGCTACGTTGCGCTTCTCTTCGAAGGCGGAGAGCAGGCCGCTCCAGTCCTTGGGCTTCTCCACCTTGAGGGGCGAGAGAATGGCCTGTCCTTCTTCGTTCCTGCCGGTGATGGTGACTTCCACCAAATCGCCGACTGCGATTTCGGACATTTCAGGAGAGAGAGCGGACTTCGGCAGGACACCGTCTGCTTTGCCTTTGATATCGACAAAGATGGAGTCATCCGTGATCGCGAGCACCTTGCCCTTAACGGGACCGGACGCTCCGGAGGCCTTGGGGGCCGGGACGGAAGACTGCTCCTGTTCGAACTGGCGAAGGATATCGCCAAAGGAGGATTCGGTGGACTGGGAAGTCGACTCCTCGATAGGATCGTCGACGGGATTTGCTGGATTCATGAGAACAATACGCGAGACTCCACCCATTGTGGCACAAAGACCGATAGTATGGGCGGCATGGGAATCGTGTGGCTTCTGGTCTTCGCCGCGATCGCAATTGCGGGTCCGGTGCAGGACCCGCCGAGCCTGACATTGCTGGCCGCGCTTGGCGTTTTTCAATTCATGGAGCCACGCATTCAGGCGTTTCAATCGGAGCGCGGGATGCAGGTGGCGGTGGGGATCAAGATCCTGCTGTGCTACCTGCTGATTGGCTACACGGGGGCGTTGAATTCTTCCTACTATTTGATTCTGCTGCTGCCGGTGGTGGGGGCGGCGACGACGATGGGGGCGTGGGGCACGGTGGCGGTGACGACACTGGCAATGCTGAGTTTTCTGAGCTTTTTGTTCTTTTTGCCGTGGGAGGATTTGAGCCGTTTCATCTTCGATTGGAAGGAGCTGTTTTTGCGGGCGGTGTTTCTGCCGGTGGTGGGGCTATCGACTTATCAGCTGGCGGAGGCCAATCGGTTGGAGGCGCGGAAGAGCCAGGAGACGGCGAAGGAACTGGCACGGGCGAATGAGGAGTTAGTGAAAGCCGAGGCGGCGGTGCGGAGGTCCGAGCGGCTGGCGGCGTTGGGCCAGTTGACGGCTGGGCTGGCGCACGAGTTGCGGAATCCGCTGGGGACGATTCGGGTGTCGGCGGAGATGTTGAAAAAAGTTTCTAAAGACGATGGGGGGATTGGGCGGGAGATGACGGAGTACATCACGAGCGAGGTGGACCGGGCGAACTCGCTGGTGACGCGGTTTTTGGAGTTTGCGCGGCCGCTGCCGTTGAAGCCGGCGGTGACGGATGTGCATGAAGTGATCGACCGGGCGGTGACGCAGTATGAGCGTTCGGCGGACCGGCCGGACGTGAGTGTTTATAAAAATTACGATCCGGCGTTGCGGCCGGTGTCGCTGGACGGGGAGTGGATGGAGCGGGTCTTTTATAACCTGCTGCGGAATGCGGCGGAGGCGAGTGCGGCGGGCAGTTCGATTACGGTGAAGACGCGGCCGGTGGATGGGTTCATTGAAATCGCGGTGATTGACAGGGGTTCGGGAATTACGGCGGAGCATCGGGAGAGTATTTTCAATCCGTTTTTCACGACGAAGGCGAGCGGGGTGGGGCTGGGGTTGGCGATTGTGTCGAAAATCATTGACGAACACGGCGGGCGGATCCTGGTGGAGAGCGAGCCGGGACAGGGGTCGGTGTTTCGCGTGTTGCTGCCCGCGTAATGGGATCATGTAGAGATGAGCCGACGAATCCTCGTGATTGAGGATGAAGAGAAATTACGCCGCGTGGTGCAGTTGCAACTGCAGAGTTCGGGGTATGAGGTAGAACAGGCCGCGACGGCGGAGGAGGGCGTGTTGGCCGCCGAGCGCGCCGATCTGGTGCTGACCGATCTGCGGCTGCCGGGGATGAGCGGGCTGGAGTTTTTGGAGCGCACGCACGCGGTGCGGCCGGGGTTGCCGATCATCATGATGACCGCTTTCGGGTCCGTGGAGACGGCGGTGGAGGCGATGAAGAAGGGCGCGGCGGACTTCCTGGTGAAGCCGTTTTCGCTGGACCATTTGGCGGCGGTGGTGGCGAAGGCGTTTGAGATCATCTCGCTGCGCGAGGAGAACAAGCGGCTGAAGGAGGAGCTGGGCGGGCGGTATCAGCTCGATAATATTGTGGGCCGGAGCGGGGCGATGCAAGAGGTTTTCGGCATGGTGCTGCGGGCGGCGCCGACGCGGGCGACGGTGCTGCTGGCGGGGGAGAGCGGCGTTGGCAAGGACATGATTGCGCGGGCGATTCACTACCATTCGCCGCGCAAGGATAAGCCGTTTGTGAAGATCAACTGCACGGCGATTCCGGAGAACCTGATGGAGAGCGAGTTGTTTGGTTATGAGAAGGGCGCGTTTACGGGCGCCAACATGACCAAGCCGGGCAAGTTTGAACTGGCCGATACGGGCACTGTTTTCCTGGACGAGATTGGCGATGTTCCGTTGCCGATTCAGGTGAAATTGCTGAGGATTTTGCAGGAGAGGGAGTTTGAACGGCTGGGGTCGAACAAGACGCGGCACATTGATGTGCGCGTGGTGGCGGCGACGAATGTGGACCTGCGGCGGGCATTGGAGGAGGGCACGTTCCGGGAGGATTTGTACTACCGGTTGAATGTGCTGCCGATTAACATTCCGTCGCTGCGGGAGCGGCGGGAGGACATCCCGTATTTGGCGGACCACTTCATCCGGAAGCATGCGGCGGAGTTGGGGACGGCGGAGTTGGAAATCAGCGCGGATGCGGCGACGAAGTTGATGGCGTATCACTGGCCGGGGAATGTGCGGGAATTGGAGAACGTGATTGAACGGTCGCTGGTGTTGGCGACGGGGACTTCGTTGGAGGCGGCGGATATCCGGTTGGATTTGGCGCCCCGATCGCGGAGCGCGGCGACGGCGGGGACGAGTGTGGATGGGCTGTTTTTGCCGGAGGGGATGACGCTGGATCAGTACGAGGAGACGATCATCAAAGAGGCGATGCGGCGGGCGCAGGGGAACAAGAGTCAGGCGGCGCGGCTGTTGGGATTGACGCGGAATGCGTTGCGATACCGGTTGGGGCAGATGGGGATGGAGACGGGGCCGGATACGGACGGGTGATTTTTCAGGGGGACACGCGGGTGCGTGCCCCCCTGTGGTTTGGGCTAGCGGGTCCAGGTGACCTCCACTTGCGGGCTGGCGGGCGATGACGCCGTTAGCAACAGCGGCCCGAGGGCCCGGGCGGATTCGGGCCCGTAGACGCTCGAGAGCTTGCGGTGGAAGGCGCTGGTGACGCCGCCGAGCAGGTAGCTGAGGTTACGGAGCGCGTCGACCGGGCCGAGGCCCTTGGTGGTGCAGCGGGCGAGGTGGGCGGTGAGGCGGTCGATGAACTGGGCTT
>CAMATG010000425.1 GCA_945860645.1 Candidatus Sulfopaludibacter sp. SbA3
CCGGCAGACCACTCCGTTCCGAGTTCGCCCGCATTCTCACCTCCCACCCGCAGTTCGCCCGCTCAACGGTGAATATGTTCTGGGCCGAAATGTTCGGCGTCGGTATTGTCGACCCGCCTCACGAGTTCGATCTCTTCGCCAGGACCCCAAAAATCCGCCTCCCGCCCCCTGGAACCTGCAGCCCTCCCACCCCGAACTCCTCGACGCGCTCGCCGACGATTTCCGCGCTCACAACTACGACCTCCGCCACCTGTTCCGCACCATCGCCAAGTCCAGCGCCTATCAACTCTCCTCCCGCTTCCCCGGCGAGTGGAAAGATAGCTACGCGAAGTTCTTCGCTCGCCGCTTTGTCCGTCGCCTCACCGCCGAACAGATTCACGATTCACTCGTATTCGCGACAAATCTCCACACCCGCATCCCCATCCGCAATACGAATTTGAACGTGACATACGCCACCGAACTGCGCTCGCCGGAAGACCTGAAACAGAACTTCCCCGGCGCCAAAGATCTCTACTTTTTCCTCGATTCCTTCGGCCAGACCAATCGCGAATACTCCGAACGAACCAACGATGGAGACGTCACCCAAGCCGTACTCCTCCTGAACAGTCCCTTCGTGCGCGAGCAGGTTCGTGCCAAACCAGGCAGCTATTTGGCGACCCTGTTCGCCAACGGCGCTGCCGCCGAAACCCGCATCGACAAACTCTTTCAACGCTTCCTGCTCCGGCAGCCGACAGCCGACGAGCGCCGCCTTGCGTTGCAAATTACCGCCGCCGGCGACACCAGGAGTTTCGAAGACCTCCAATGGTTGCTCGTCAACAAAGTCGAATTCCTCTTCAACTACTAGGCCTGCCATGTCCCATCCCCTCGACAACTTTCTCACTCGCCGCCAGCTGTTCCGCGCCGGCGCCACCACCGTTGGTGCCTATTCATTTCTGCCGCTCACAGGCATGCAGGCCCGCGCCGCTCAGCCCGTAAAGCCCCGCGGTTCCGCCCGCTTCGTCATCTGGGTCATGCTCGATGGCGGCGCCTCCCATCTCGACACCTGGGATCTGAAGGAGGGCCCCTGGACCCCATCCGATTTTGATGTCCGCGAGATCCAGCCCGGCCTGAAATGGCCCATGGGCCTGTTCCCGCAACTCTCGAAACAACTGCCTAACGCCGCCATCGTCCGGTCCCTGGAAGCCTGGGACAGCGTCCACGGCCGCGCCCAATATTATGTGCAATCCGCCCACTCCTTGAATCCGGCGTTGCATAAAGAAATCCCCAGCGTCGGCTCCGTTGTCGCCATGGAGTGGCAACAGCGCCGCCGCTCCACCGATTCGCTTCCCTCCTATGTCGCGCTCAATGTAACGCAGACACAGGCCGGTCTCCTCAAGTCTGGTTTCCTGCCCGCTCTCTATTCCCCCTTCCACATCCAGACCCAAACCAGCCTCTCGGCCTACACCGTCGATAACGCCACTGAAAAGGCCGAATTCCAGCGCCGCTGGGCGCTTCTGAAGGACTTCGACGCCCGCCTCCGAAACGATAGCTCTCTTCAGGCAAAGGCCTATCACGATTACAACGACCACTATGAATCCGCCGTTCGCCTCCTCTCCGATCCCCGCACCGCGCCCCTCTTCCACCTCCCCGACGACGAGAAAAAGCGTTACGGATCCACTCCCGTCGGCGACGCCTGCCTCATCGCCCGCAACCTGGTGGAAGCCGACTCCGGCACCCATTTCATCTTCATCCTCCACCCCGGCTGGGATCATCACTCCGACATCTATCAGCGCAAGAACATTTACAAACAATCCGCCGAACTCGACCCCGCTCTCTCCAACCTTCTGCAAGACCTTGCAACGCGCAAACGCCCCGATGGCAAATCGTTGCTCGATGAAACACTCGTCATCTCCACCGGCGAGTTCGGTCGCACCCCCGGCCACATCACCCAAGGCCTGAAAGGCCGCGATCACTACCAGTACGCCTTCTCCGGCCTCTTCGCCGGCGGTGGCGTCAAAGGCGGCCAGATCATCGGCAAAACCAGTGACGATGGCGCCAAGGTTCTCGACGCCGGCTGGGGCGTGAAACGCTCCGTCTACATGGAGGACATCGCCACCACCATCTACTCAGTAATGGGCATAGATTGGCGTAAGTCCATCAAGGGCACGCCCTCCGGCCGCGATTTTTACTACATCGAGCCATTCGCAGCCCAGAAGATGATCGTCAGTCGCGAAATCGAACCCCTCTTCGGCTGAGTTACCCACCGTCTCCACAAGACCCGGCTTGCGAGAGTTGCCTCGCCAGCCGGGTCTTGTTTTTTGAAACTTCATCTTGACAGCGACTATCAAAGTGATATCATAAAAATATCTAAAAGCTACTGGCTTAAGGAAGGTCAAAATGATCAAAGAACTTCGCATCACCGCCGCTTCGGGCTACCTGATGCTCGTGGTCGACATCGCGCTCTATGCCGCCGCCGTTTATACGTTTGCCCATATCAAGGGGGTGGAGTCCCTCTCCCCGCTTGCGGTTGGGCTCAGCGGTCTCGCCATTGTTTCTGTGGCCATTCTCGTCTCTTGCGGTTTCTTTACCGTAGAGCCCAACAACGCAGTTGTTCTCCAGCTATTTGGCAAATACGTCGGCACCGCCAAAGACGAAGGTCTCCGGTGGGCCAACCCGTTCTACGCGAAGCGTCCTGTCTCCTTGCGCACCCGGAACTTTGAAACCAATCGGCTGAAGGTGAATGATTTTGATGGCAATCCGATCGAGATCGGCGCCGTCGTTGTCTGGAAGGTGGTTGATTCCGCGGAGGCATCCTTTCAGGTCGACAACTACGAGAACTACGTCAATATTCAGAGCGAATCCGCGCTGCGAACGCTAGCAACCCACTACGCCTACGACTCGCACGAGAAGGACGGCATCTCGCTCCGTGCCAACACGGAGGAGATCGCCAACCGCCTGCGCCACGAAATCCAGGAGCGCCTGGCCGTCGCCGGTGTCTCGGTCGAAGAAGCCCGCATCAGCCACCTCGCTTATGCGCCCGAAATCGCCGCCGCCATGTTGCAGCGTCAGCAGGCCTCCGCCATCGTCGCCGCCCGGTCGAAGATTGTCGAAGGTGCCGTTGGGATGGTGGAGATGGCTCTGGCCATGCTCAACGAACGCTCCGTGGTCGACCTCGATGAGGAGCGCAAAGCCGCCATGGTTTGCAATCTCCTGGTCGTTCTCTGCGGCGAGCGCAGCACGCAACCGGTCATCAACGCCGGGACCCTGCACCACTAAGGAGTTCCCATGGCCGAGCGGAAATCATTCCTAATCCGCATCGATGCGCAAACGCTCGATCTGGTCAAAGTGTGGGCGGACGACGAGTTCCGCTCACTCAACGGCCAGGTCGAGTTCCTTTTGCGCGATGCCTTGAAACGCGCCGGCCGGCTGAAGGGTCCGGCCCCGAAGCCACCCGCCTCCGACGACAAGTAATCACTGCAGGGCGTCGATGATCCGCACCACGTCCTGCGCTTCGCTTCTCACCACCGTGCGGATCGTGGCCCGCATCAGATACCCCGGCGGGTCCAGCACTCCCGCTCCGACGACCGTGATTCCCCTGTCCACAAAGCCGATCGCCACGGCCTGCTCCCCGGCGTCCAATCCCGCCATCATCTTGGCCTGTATCCACGCCGCGTCCCGGCCCTTCGCCATGCTGAACTCCACCATCCGCTCTTCGTGGCGCCCTCCCACCGTGTCCAGCATCCACATCAGTGGTGAAACGCTTGCAATGGCGTCTTGCACGCCGTCCACCTGCTCGTTCAGAATCCGGTTGATCTCTTGAAAATCGTTTTGCAACGTTGCAATCGCCGCCCCCGGCGCCACCTGGGCCGCCGCCACCGCCAGGTCCAGATTGATGTGCGCATTCATTCCCAGCAACAAGTGCTGAATAATCGTCCGGTCCGTTCGGCCCGCCGCGTTGAACGCGAGTGCCCAACAGCGGCTTACTGCCTGCCCCGCCCGCCATCCCTCGTACGCCGCCAGATACCGGTTCGCGAAAACGACGTCCAGCTTTTCCATCCGCGCCCCGTCCTGGAACCGCCCCTGCGAGATCCCGTCCCGCACGGCTCGCGTCACCCGCCGGTACAGGGCAGGGAAGTACCCCAGCCGCGAGTGTTCTCCACGCGCCTGCTCGATGATCACCGTCAACGCGTCTACTACTTCGTCAATCGTTCCCGCTAAAGGCATAGAGTTGCATTGTAAATCGTCTTGCGCCCGGCGTTGGGCCTGCGCTATCTTTGCCCGCATGCGTTCCTCCCTTCTTCTTTTGGCAACCGCCGCGACGCTCCTCGCGCAGCGTCCGGTTGCCGACCCGCCCTCCTTCCCCCTCTGGTCCCAAGGCGCCCCCGGCGCCCAGGGGGCCGACGATAAAGATGTTCCCGCGCTCACTCCTTGGATCGCCAAAAATCCGAACGGCAAGGCAATCGTCGTCTGCCCGGGCGGCGGCTACGGCGCCCTCGCCAACGATCACGAGGGCAAGCAAATCGCCCAGTGGCTCAACTCGCAAGGCATCTCCGCCTTCGTCCTCCGTTACCGTCTCGGTCCCAAGTACCGCCACCCCGCCATGATCAACGACGTCCAGCGCGCCCTCCGCACCGTCCGCGCCCGCGCCGCCGAATTCAAAGTGAACCCCGCCAAAATCGGCGTCATGGGCTTCAGCGCCGGCGGCCACCTCTCCGCCACCGCCGCCACCCACTTCGATGCCGGCAACGCCTCCAGCGACGATGTCATCGAACGTGTCAGCTCCCGCCCCGATTTCGCCGTTCTCGCCTACCCCGTCATCACCTTCACCGAGGAAGCCTACGTTCACAAAGGCAGCCGTAGAAATCTCCTCGGCGATACCCCCGATCCCAAGCTCGTCGAAAACCTCTCCGCCGAACGTGCCGTCACGAAAGAGACCCCGCCCTGCTTCCTCTTTCACACCAACGCCGACACGGGCGTTCCCCCGGAGAACAGCGTGCTGTTTTATCTCGCACTCCGTAAGCACGGTGTCCCCGCCGAACTGCATATCTACGAAAACGGCCCCCACGGCGTCGGCCTTGCCTGGAGCGATATCGCTCTCAGCACCTGGCCGGCTCGGCTGGCCGACTGGCTACGAAATCGCTAAAACCAGAATCGGAAGTTGACTTTTTCCGCCTCCATTTGCTGTAATAAATGACGTAGCACACGCTGCTCCTCGGTAGCTCAACGGTAGAGCATTCGGCTGTTAACCGAAGGGTTGTAGGTTCGAATCCTACCCGGGGAGCCAAATCTTTTCAAGGTCTTAGCGACCATCCCTCCCTTTCCACCTACCTTAAAAAATGACGACTGTAGGGACTTTTGTAGGGACACTCCTTCTACATGAGTACAAACGGGTCCACATCGTGGATCCGTTTGCGTTTGAAGTGGCAAACCGACCAAACGCGGGTGATGGGTGTCTGGCTGCCCTCAACAAGTCTCTACGTCTCCGTGATCTTGCCTAAAGGGCGAGAGTGCATCGGAGCTGTTCGGTTGAGGCTCCTTGCGATCAGCGAGACAGGTTCGCTTTTGCCACTCGCACCCAAGGCCAACGATCCCTCAACTGCCGCCCGGAACGCAGCGAAACAGTCTACGATACTCAAGCCGCCAGGGAGCGGCCGTAGGCGCTGGCAAATGCTTAGAGGAGCCATCATTCATCAGCTTCCGTCGATGGCTCTTCGCTTTGCGGGTTTGAACCCTCGCCTTCCGCGTATTGCGGTTCCTCAAGTTTGGGGCGGCTGCTTTTTCTCAATGGTTCCAAGAGCGCGGGCTTGTTGGCAGCCGTCTTTTGCGTCAGCCAGACTTTCTCCATGGCGTCCCGTTTTGTCTGCATACGAATATGGCTATAGTGCTTCACCATCTGT
>CAMATG010000426.1 GCA_945860645.1 Candidatus Sulfopaludibacter sp. SbA3
CCGTTTTCGACTTCGGTCAGTTCAGCGTTGCGGATCGGGGTGATGCCCTGGAGGACGGCGATGGCGATCTTGTTATTGCCGATGATGATGCCGTTGCTGACGCCGCCGGGCTGGAGCGAGAAGACGGCGGAGGAGAAGTCCTGGTTGACGCCGATTTCCTGGAGCGGATCGCTGGGCCGGGCTTCCTGGACCGTGTAGTGGTTCAGGTTGTACTTGGCGGCGATGGCGGCGGCGTTCTTGGGGGCCTTGGCGAGTTCGGCGCGGGCCTGTTCGGCGGCCTGTTCCATGCGGGCCTGGACCTGCTGGCGGCGCATTTCGGTGGCGAGTTCCGCCTTCACTTCGTCGAATGTCCGCACCTTGGGTTCATCGCGTTCGAGAACCTGGAGGATGTGGAAGCCGTATTCGGTTTTGACGAGGTTGGAGATTTCGTTCTTCTTGAGCGAGAAGGCCGAGGCTTCGAAGTTTGCCACAGTCTGGCCCTTGACGACCCAATCGAGGTCGCCGCCCTTGGCCTTGGAGCCGGGATCGTCGGAGTGTTCGGTGGCGAGCTTGGCGAAGTCCGCGCCGCTCTTGATCTGCTGGAGGACGCCCGCTGCCTTGGCTTCGATTGCCTTCACGTCGGCATCCGACTTTTCGGTGGTCTTGAAGAGAATGTGGCGGACGTGGACGCGTTCGCCGGAGCGCCAGCGGTCGCCGGCGGAGGCGTAGACCTGACGGAGGGTGTTTTCGCTGACGTCGATGGTGGCGCCGATCTTGTCTTCAGCGGCGACCAGGAGGTCGAAGCTGCGCTTTTCTTCGGTCTTGAAGCGGTCGCGATTGGCGTTGAAGTACGTCTGGACGTCGGCGGGGGTGAGGGTCACCTGGCCCTTGAACTTGTCGGCGGCGAAGGCGACGTATTCGACCTTGATCTTTTCGTTACGGCGCTTGTATTCGCCTTCGATTTCGTCGGCGGTGACGATGAGGCCTTCCATGACCAGGTTGCGGAGTTTGACGAGCTGCATCTGCTTGCGCACGTTGGTTTCAAACTCGGGGATGGTCAGGTTCTGTTGGGCGAGGAAGCCGGCGTAGAGCTCCTTGTTAAAGCCGCCCTGGAAGATGTTGGGCAACATGGACTTGATGGCGTTGGCGACTTCCTCTTCGGAGACGCGGATGCCCATGTCATTGGCCTGGCAGGCGGTGGCGCGTTCGGCCACGAACTGGTTGACGAATTCGGGGATGTAGTTCTGGATCATCTGCATGGGGAACGATTTGTTCTTCAAAGCAGATTGGAGCTGCAGCTGGACTTCACGCAGCGTGATTTTGGAATCGCAGACTTCGGCGATCACGGCTTCATTCGTCGTGGCACCACCACCGGGGCCGCCGGGGACAAGGTAGGCGACCATGGACAAGGCAACTAGGCCGAGCATGACAGTCAAGGTGGTACGAACCGCTTTATCGCGGCTCCGGAACATATCAAACATGAAACTGGGACTCCTGCAGAGGTAGGCTCCAAATATTATAGCGTGGCGCGGCTATTCCCACTCGATGGTGCCGGGCGGCTTGTGCGTGAGGTCGTAGAAGACCGCGGCAATTCCCGGGATAGCGAGCAGGGCGTCACGCATTTTATGGAGCAGTTTTTCCGGCATGGGCACGGATTGAGCGGTCATGCCGTCCACCGAATCAATGGGGCGGAGGACGACGGAATCGGGAAGGCCGCCGCCACCCAGAGGGATGAGAACGACGGGGAATTGCCAAACTTGTTTGTCGAAGCCGGAATCGTGGGAGAGTTGGCGGACGACGGCGTCGGCCTTGCGGAGGCGGTCCATGCGGTGGGGGGTGATGGCGCTCTTGATGACCGTAAGGCGTGACAGGGGGACGTTGTGGCCGACTTCGCCGATGACGCGGTTGACGCGCTGGTCGGCATTGATGGCTTCGGTGGCGCGGGCGTGATCGAGGTGATCGACGACGAGGACGGGGCGGTAGGAGCGGGAGTCGCCCTGGACGCCGACGGAGTGGATGGGGGCGATTGTGCCGTGATCGGTGGCGAGGCAGGGCTCGTCTTTATCGGCGCAGAGGCAGCGGATGGCGAGGCCGGGACCAGGGAACGGATGGCGTTCGAGGAATTCGGCGGGGAGGCCGAGTTCGACACCGAGTTCGCGGACTTCGTCCTTGTAGAACTGGGTGAGCGGTTCGACGATGCGGTTCTCTTCGATCAGCTTTTGGATGCCGGCGACTCGGTTGTGGTGGGTCTTGATGAGATCGGCTTTGGCGGTGCCGCCACTTTCGATTGTGTCGGGGTAGATGGTGCCCTGGCCGAGGATCCAGTTGCCGTCCATGTAGGGGCCGGATTCGAGGATTTCCTCTTGGATTTGGACGAACTTTTCGCCGATGATGGCGCGTTTGCGCTCGGGTTCGGTGATGCCTTCGAGGGCGGAGAGGAAGTTTAGCTTGGCGTCGACGACGCGGAAATGTTCGGCGCCGAGAGAGGCGAAGATTTTGCGGACGAAGGCGGTTTCGTCCTGGCGCATGAGGCCGGTATCGACGTAGGCGCCGTGGACACGCTGGTCCCCGAGGGCGTTCAGGCAGAGGGTGTAGGCGACAGTGGAATCGACACCGCCGGAGACGAAGAAGAAGATATTGCGGTCGCCGGCGACGTCGCGGATGGACTGAACGACCACGGGAATGCGGGAGGCCGGTTCCCAGTCCTTGGTGCAGTGGGCGATATCGAAGAGGAAGTTGTGGAGGACCTTCTTGCCTTCGCGGGTGTGGACGACTTCGGGGTGGAACTGGACGGCGTATTTCTTCGTGTCGTCGTTGCCTATGGCGGCGATGGAGCAGGTGGAGGTGGAGGCCAGGATGCGGAAGCCGCTGGGCGGGGCGAAGACGGTGTCGCGATGGCTCATCCAGACTTGCTGGTGATTTTCGACGCCGCTGAAGAGGGGACCGGGGTAGGGTTCGAGATCGAGATTGGCGAAGCCATATTCACCCTTGGCGCCTTTGCGCACTTCGCCTTTGAGGAGATAGGCGATGAGCTGCTGGCCGTAGCAGATGCCGAGGACGGGGCTATCGCTGGCGAGAAGGGCCGGATCGACCGTGGGACTGCCGGTTTCATAGACGCTGGACGGGCCGCCGGAGATGATGACGGCCCGGGCGTTTTTGAGCTCGGAGAGGCGTGTTTCGCTGGGCCGGACTTCGGCATAGACGCCTTGTTCACGGACTTTGCGAGAGATGAGATGGGTGTATTGACCACCCGTATCTAGAATGTAGACCTGCGGTTCGGGTGCGTAATCGTTCACAAAAATGACGTGGGGGCTTAGGGTTCCTGTCGGGGCGCGGTGCGCTGAACGATCAGCTTTTTGGCGCTTTCCAGGAGTTCCTTGGCCTTCTGCATGGAGTCTACCGCTTTAACGACGATGGGGTCCGATTCGACGGCGAGCTTGCGCGCTTCTTCAGAACCGAAAGCGGTGAGGTACATTTCGTTCTTGAGGCGGAGCTTGGTCCACTCGAGATTCTCGGTCCATTCGCCTTCGGTGAAGGGGACGCTTTCC
This sequence comes from Candidatus Sulfopaludibacter sp. SbA3, assembly GCA_945860645.1. GTDB lineage: Bacteria > Acidobacteriota > Terriglobia > Bryobacterales > Bryobacteraceae. The sequence goes on from CAMATG010000426.1 coordinate 3,528, forward strand.
TTCGTCATGAAGGCTTTCAGATCGTTCATGATCTGATCGTTGGGGTCCCAGCCCTGGGGCAATTTGGCTTCTTTGCCGCCGAAGAATTTGGCGGTGAAGTTGAAGAATGCGAAGCGACGGATCATTTCCGTCTGGAACTTATTGGCCTTGGGGAAGACGAAGGCTTCGTCGGGCTTGATGCCGCCGCCGCCGTAGACGGTGCGACCGGAGTCGGTCATCTTCACGTCGTTGGGGTTCTGGGTGGAGGTATCTTTGCGGTAGTAGTAATCCAGGAACGAGGTGTTCTGGTAGTCACGCTGGATGAGCCGGTTGGAGGGCGTGTAGTACTTGGCCGTGGTGAGGGCGAGACCGGTGGAATCGCTCATCGGGTAGACCGTTTGCACGAGGCCTTTGCCGAAGGTGTTGTCGCCGAGGATCCAGGCGCGATCGTGATCCTGCAGGGCGCCGGCTACGATTTCAGCGGCCGAGGCGGAGTAGCGATTGACCAGGACGACGATGGGGTACGTCCGCTTGGCGCTGCCGTTGCGGGCAAGATAGGGACGTTCGGCGGAGGCGCGGCCGCGGTGGGAAACGACCGACTGGCCGTTCTGGAGGAAGCGGCCGGCGACGGAAACGCCTTCGTTCAAGAGACCACCGGGGTTTTCACGGAGATCGAGGATGAGGCCTTTGACGTTTTGTTCGCCGACGCGCTTCAGGTTCTCTTCCACCTCTTTGGAGGTGTTTTCGTTGAAGCTTTCGATATCGATGTGGAGGATGCCGGGTTTGACGAAGAAGGCGTCCTGGACCGATTTGCGCGGGATTTCGTCGCGGATGATGTTGAAGGTGATGGGCTTGTCGACGCCATCGCGGGTGACGACAACTTGGACCGGTGTGCCGCGGGGTCCTTTGAGGATGTCGGCGACTTCGGTGGTGGTGAGGTTCTGCGTGCTCTTATCGTTCACCGAGAGGATGGTGTCACCGGGGCGGATGCCGGCTTTGTAGGCGGGCGAGCCGGGGAACGGGGCGATGACGACGGTGCGGCGGTTGCGCTCGCTGACGGTCATGCCGACGCCGTAGTAGTGGCCGCGCTGATCCTCGCGGAGCTGTTGGAAGTCGCGGGGATCGAAGAAGCTGGAGTGGGGATCGAGGGTGCGGAGCATGCCGCCGATCGCGCCTTTGTAAATGGCTTTATCGGAAGTAACTTTGTCGGCGAAGTTCTGTTCGACGGTGGAATAGACCTTCGTGAACGTGCGGACGGCCTGCGTGATTTCGTCTTCGTTGGTGGCCGCGTTGGCGTCCGACACGAGGGGGCCGACTACGCCGCCGAGGACGGAGCAGGTGACGATGACAGCGGGCACAATCCAATTCAGCCGGCGACGAGCGTTGGCCATCGAAGTACCTCCCGATACTCTTTTCAATATAACAGCATGCGGACGGTCCGCTGGGGTTACAGGATCTGACGTACGTGGTAGCCGTTTCGTTGTGGAAAAGTTTGAACGGCCGGGGGATTCCTAAATCAAGGGGTTTTCCGGTAGCACGGCTCCCAGGGGAATCCTAGACGGCTTTGGAGCGGCGGGTGGCGGCCGGGGTTTCGCGGGTGACCGTTTTGCGCTTGGGCTGTTCGGCGGGGGCGCCGAGACGCTTCACTTGATCGGTCACGCAGACGAGGAACATGGGCTGGTCGGCGTTCTTCAGGATGTCGATGATCGAGTCGTTGTCGGCTTCGAGGTAGATCGACTTGCCGTCGGTGACCAGATGCATGTCGCTATCGGCGCCGAGGATTTCGACGAGGCGCTTGCCCATTTCCTTCTGCAGGAAGCGGAGCACGCGGCGGATCTTCTGGAGGGAAAACCCTTTGCGGCGGAGTTCGGCGATGACGGCGATTTCGATGGCTTCTTCGGCGAGATAGACGCGCTTGTGGCCTTCGTGCCGGGGCGAGACCACCTTCTGTTCGTCCCACCACTGCAACTGACGGAGGCTGACCCCTGTCACTTCGGAGATCTCACTCGAAGTGAATTCTTTGTCGGCCAGGTTCGAATCAATTCGAATCTTTTTTGTTTTGAACATAAAAAGAGAAATCCGTTTGCAGCGGGTAAGGTGGACTCCTCGATTGTACGAAACTGGAGATGAATGTCAACGCCCCAAAATCTGTTAGTCCGATCCCTATCCGAGGCGGTGGGGGCGGAACTGCGGCCGATGCTGCGATTGGCGTTGCCTTTGGTGCTTGCCGAGCTGGGCTGGATGGCGATGGGCGTGGTGGATACGGTGATGGCTGGGCACGCGGGGCGGCAGATGTTAGGTGCCGTTGCGTTGGGACACGGGCTTTATTACACGTTTGCTGTATT
>CAMATG010000427.1 GCA_945860645.1 Candidatus Sulfopaludibacter sp. SbA3
TCCACCCGGAAATTCGACTCCGGCAACCCCGCTCCCATCGCCCGAACCCCCGCCACCGCCACCGCCGAAACATCCGCCGCAAACACCTCATACCCGGACCCCAAAAAATAAACCAGATTCCGCCCGCCCCCACACCCGGCGTCCAAAATTCGCATCCCCGGCCGGATCCGCCCCTTCAAAATCTGATCAAACAGATAAATATCAATATCCCCAAACTGCTCACGCACCGGATTCATCCGTAAATCATACGTCTTAAATAGGTGTCAGGCACCTCATTTTTTTCCGTAAAACGAAAGTGCGATCACAAGACTTCAAAATAAATAAAAAATAGAACAACCCAAACCCCACCAATGACTTACCCCGACCAGTACTGAAATCCTCAAAGTCCTGACCCCCAAAGTCGCATGCTACTAGTGGAAGTAGGAGGCAGCATGCAAACTGCAAAAAACACCCGTTCCGAACAAGCTCGCATCAACGGAGCCAAATCCCGCGGCCCGATCACGCCGCAGGGCCAGCGCCGCGCCCGCACCGCGCCCCTCCAACACGGTCTCTACGCCACCGACGCGACCCTCAAACCCACCGTCGACGACACCCAATACGCCGCCCTCCGCGCCGACTACCAGTCCGCCTGGGCCGCCCCCAATCGCGTCATCGCCGACAAAGTCGACGACCTCGTCGCCATTCGCTGGGAGCTCAACCGCGTCCGCGAAGTCCGCCGTCAGCACTTCGCGGCTCTCTATAACGACATCGCCGCCCACCACAACGCCAAAACCAACAACCAGTCCGTCGTCGCCGAAGCCGAAATCCAGGCCAACGCCGCCTCCGGAACCGTCGATCGCTTCGACCTCCGCATCCGCCGCTACCACCTGGAAATCTCCCGCATCGAACGCGACATCTTGCGCGACCTCCGCCACTTCTCCACCAGCGCAGGGTCCCAAATGTCGTTGAAAACAAACGACGAGGAACCCAACCAGAACCCAATCGACTGGGTGGAAGAGACCTTCGGCCTCGCCCTCGACCCCCACCAGGAGTCGGTCCTGACGACGACGGCCCAGACCACCGTCCTCGCCGCCGCCCGCTACAGCGGCAAGACCACCGCCCTCGCCCTCCGCGCGCTCCACGAAGCGGCGTCGAACCCGTTCGCCCAGGTGGCCTGCCTCAGCCCCACCGGCGCCCTCCTCGCCAAGGTCCAGGAACTCGCCCTCACCGCCGGCGTCGCCACCGCCAACATCTCCGGAACGCTCACCCAGGCGACAACCCTGGTCCTGATCGACGATGCCACGCGCCTCAAAAAACAGCCGGCCCTCCCCGCGCACATGCGAATGATCCTCGCCGGCACGCCAAAGGGCACCAAAACCTTCCTCCACGACCAGTGGCAACGCCCCGACGCCGCCAAAATCCACGGTCCCGCGGCCAACTGCGCCATCATCTCCGACGCGCTCCTCCAACGGGCCAAGGACACCCTATCGACCGCCCAACTCCGCCAGGAGTTCGGCGCCGAATTCCTCGACCCGCCCCAGCCGCGCTGCGACCTCCTACCCCTCGCCCAGTAGCCGGTACAGCGTCGACCGCGTCACGCCCAAAACCTCGGCCGCCTTGCTCTTGTTCCCGGCGAAATGCTCGACAACAGCCCGCGCGTGCCGCTGCGAAAGCTGCTCTAAACTAAGCAGCTCCAAGCCGCCGCCATCCGCCACCGCAACCGGGACAGGTAGAACCGGCGCCGCAACCGCCACCCGCTGAAACGACGGCGGCAAATCGCGGACGTCCACAAATTCGCCATCGGCCATCATGCAAGCCGACCCGATGACGTTCTCCAGCTCGCGCACGTTGCCCGGCCACGAATGCCGCGCCAACAGCGCCTGCGCCCGTGGCGTCACGCCAGCCAGGTTCTTCCCATACTCGCCGGCATAATGCGACACAAAATGCCGAACGAGAAACGGAAAATCCTCCATCCGCTCGGACAGGTTGGGCAGGTGAATCTCCACCATGCTCAATCGGTAGTACAAGTCTTCGCGGAACGTTCCCGAACCCATCATCTCCTCGAGAGGTCGGTTCGTCGCCGCCACCACACGCACGCTGATCTTCTTGGTCGCCGTCGCGCCAACTGGCTTAATCTCCTGCTGCTGGATCGCCCGCAGCAGCTTACTCTGCATCGCCAACGGCAAGTCGCCCAGCTCGTCCAGAAACAGCGTACCCCCGTGCGCCGCTTCAAACAGCCCCTTCTTGTCCGCCGACGCACCCGTAAAGGAGCCTTTCAAATGTCCAAACATTTCGCTTTCAAACAGCGACTCCGTGATCGCGGAACAATTCGCAATCACGAACGGTCCCGCCGCCACTGGACTCAACGCGTGCAGCGCATGCGCGGCCAACTCCTTGCCGGTGCCCGTCGCACCCCGCACCAGCGCCACCCGGAAGTGCGGCGCCACACGGCGGATCAGCGCGAACAGCTCAAGCATCTGCGGGCTCCGGCCCACCATGCCCTGGAACCGGTTGGCCTGCAATAACTCGGTCTCCAACCGCGCCGCCTCAAACCGCCGCTGCGCGTCATCGACCAGCTCTTTAATCCGCGCCCGCAACGCCGCAATCTTCACCGGCTTGGTCAGATAATCGGAGGCGCCCTTCCTGACCGCCTCCACGGCGGACTCCGGCGTGTAATGTCCGGTCAGCAAAATTACATCGGTCCCCGGCGCCGATTGCGTGATCTCCTCGAGCAGTTCGAGGCCGCTGACATCCGGCAGCATCAAGTCCAGCAACACAATCTGCGGCCGTTCCTCCGCCAGCACCACCCGCGCCTCGGCGCCATTGGCAGCGACAAGGATACGCAGGCCCATCGACCCCAGCGCATCGCGCACCAGGTCAAGACTCAGTGGGTCATCGTCCACCGCTAACAGCGAAAGAACCATACCCGCCAGCGTAACAAAACAAAAGAAAGGAGCCCGAAAAATGCAGGCCCACCGCCATCCGCGCCATAATCAACCAATGCGCAAATGGTCGTCGCGATTCGCGTCGCTCGATGAGATCATCTACATTCTCATCGGCGCCCTCGTGCTTGCGCTCGGCGTCGGCGCCGTCTATCTCAACTGGCAAAAGGCCACCCAAGCCGATCTGCTCGCCCGCCAAAACCGCCGCGCCGTCGGCCTCCTCCGCCAGTTCCAATCCACCGTCGCCGAAGCCGAATCCGGCCAGCGCGCCTTCCTCCTCACCGGCGAGGCCGAATTCCTCACCCCCTACTCCCGCGCCATGGAATCGCTCGACGGCCAGCTCAACCAGCTCCGCGAGCTCGGCGATACCCACGCCGCCATCGGCTCCCGCCTCCCCCAAATCGAACAGCTCTCGTCCCTCAAGATCGCCGAGATCACCAACTCCCTCCAGGCCGGCTGGCTCGGCGAATGGGAGTTCGCCAACGACCTCGTCGAGCAAGGCCGGCTCCTGGAAACCTCCGCCAAACTCCGCGACGTCATCGCCGACGTCGAACTCCGCACCCTCGAAGAAGGCGAGCGCCTCACGCAGGAAACCCTCTCCAGCATGAACATGGCCGCCTTCCTCTCGGTCCTCTGCTGCATCGGTCTCTTCGTCCTGTTCGCCATCGAAAACCAGCGCGTCGCCTCCCGCCGCCGCGCAGCCGAACACGCCAGCGCCGTCAAATCCGCCTTCCTCGCCTCCATGTCCCACGAGCTCCGCACCCCGCTCAACGCCGTCATCGGCTACAGCCAGATGCTCCAGGAAGAGGCCGAAGCCGACAACCGCACCACCGATTTCCAGGACCTACAAAAGATCGAGTCCGCCGGCAAGCACCTCCTCGAACTCATCAACTCCATCCTCGAAATGTCCAAAATCGAGGCCGGCAAAGTCGAAGTCCACGCCTCCCCCTTCCTCGTCCCCGAACTGGTCGACGAGGTCATCGAACTCGTCCGCCCCATGGCCGAAAAGAACGGCAACACGCTCGACATCGTCCTCGCCCCCGCCGTCGGCCGCATGTACTCCGACGTCGTCAAAATCCGCCAATGCCTGCTGAACTTGCTCTCAAACGCCAGCAAATTCACGCAAAAAGGCAAAATCACTCTCCGCGTCGAACGCGTCATCGAAGGCCAGCGCCCCTTCCTCCGCTTCGACGTCATCGACTCCGGCCCCGGCATCTCCACCGAAGAACTCACGCGCCTCTTCGAGCCGTTCCATCAACTCGAATCCACCCCCGTCCGCGGCAAAGGGCAGGGAACCGGCCTCGGCCTGGCGATCACCCAGCGCCTCACCCGCATGCTCGGCGGCGACACGCTCGTCCAATCAGAGCCCGGCGTCGGGTCCACCTTCACCCTGTCGCTCCCCGAAGAACTCACCCCCGGCTCGCTCCACGCCGCTCCGCCCCTCCGCCCCAGCGAGAAGCCAACGGTCCTCGTCATCGATGACGACGCCGCCATCCACGGCCTCGTCCGCCGCCTCTTCGAAAAACATCCCGTCGAAGTCGCGGTAGCCAGAAACGGCGAAGAAGGCATGCGCATGGCCCGCGTCCTCAACCCGCGCGTCATCACCCTCGACGTCGTCATGGAAGGCGCCGACGGCTGGGAGATCCTCCGCCGACTCAAGGCCGACCCCCAACTCTCCCGCATCCCCGTCATTCTGATGAGCATTCTCGATACCCACGGCGACCCCCGCGGCTTCCTCGCCGACGAGGTCTTCACCAAGCCCGTCGCTATCGATCGCCTGTCCGGTGCCATTCTCCGCCACGCCGCCACCGGCCGCGCCCACTCGGCGCTGATCGTCGACGATAGCCCCGAAGCCCGCGGCCTGCTCAAACGCCAGCTCCAAAACCTCGGCTGGACGATCTACGAAGCCGCCGATGGCGCCGAAGCCCTCGAAAAATGCGCGGCCATCCAACCCGGCGTCGTCGTGCTCGATCTCATGATGCCCAAGGTCGATGGCTTCGAATTCCTCACCCGCCTCCGCGCGACGGAACCGGGCCAAAAAACACCCGTCCTAGTCGTCACCGCCATGGATCTCGACCCCGCCCAGCGCCAGCGGCTCAAACAACAAGCCGCCGCCGTCGTCAGCAAGGGCGCCCTCCGCGGCAACGACCTGATCGCCCAGGTCCTCGCCAGTCTCGAGGTATCGAAATGACCAAAGTTCTCCTCGTTGAAGACAACGAAATGAATCGCGACATGCTGCTCCGCCGCCTGCAGCGCAAGGGCTTCGACGTGCTCACCGCCCTCGATGGCCAGCAGGCCATCGAAATGACCAAGGAGCACCAGCCGCAAATCGTGCTCATGGACATGAGCCTGCCCGTGCTCGATGGCTGGGAAGCCACCCGCCGCCTGAAAGCCGACGCGATGACGGGGATATGCTTCGTCGTCGCCCTCACGGCCCACGCCTTGCCGGCCGAACGGGATCGGGCCATCGAGGCCGGTTGCTCGGCCTTCGAAACCAAGCCCATCGACTTCCCCAAACTCCTCGCCGTCATGGACGCGGTGCAGAAGTGAAAGTGGCTTGCGAGGGCGCCATTCGCTCGATGGTGGAATCCTGGGGCTGGCAAGTGGCCGACGAAGCCGCCGATGCCACGCTCACCCCCAACGGCGACTTCCTGGAAATCCGTCTGACCGCCAGCGGTCACCCGGACGATATTGCGTTCTTTCCCGTAAAAGAAGCCGAACTAAAGGCCCGCATCGCGCGCGCCCAAGATCGCCGCACCCGGCTCGCCAAACGTCTCCATGACCTCCGGTCGCCATTAAACGCCATCCAGGGCTACGCCGAAATGATCGCCGAAACCGCCGACGGCGACGCGCTTCGTTTTGCGTCTAATATTCGAACAGCCAGCGAGACGTTGACCAGTCGCCTGGAGAATTTCCGCGATGAGGGC
>CAMATG010000428.1 GCA_945860645.1 Candidatus Sulfopaludibacter sp. SbA3
CATCCGGAGTCCATGGCCGATGGTCACCGCCTGGGTAAGGAGGTCCTGCGTCCATTGCCCCTTCTTCAACACTTCCGCATTCGGAGCGGCCGCGCGCAGTGCCGCCAACTCTTCGGCGCGCGAGGCGCTGTTCGACTTCGCATCCTCCCGCTCCGCTCCGCGTTCGGCGTTCTTCAGCGTGTTCTCAAGATTGTCTAAAAAGCCCATCGGACTATTCTCCCAGATCCATCTTCGGCGAGATCAGCTCCTGAATCTCCGTTTGTGCCATCATGGCGCGCGTTACCATGCGAACAGGAAGATCCATGCGATGGGGCGGCGTCCGTCCAGCCAGTTTCTCGGTGAGCGAATGAACCGCTTCGTACCCGATTCGGGCCGAATCCTGGACCATCATGATGTCGATTGTTCCATTTGTAAGTGCCTCCCGATGCGCCTCGCTCGTGTCAAATGTGATCAGGCGGACGGAGCCGTTCAGCCCGCGGCTCTGCAGGGCCTGAATGGCGCCCAGCGAGCTCGCCTCGCTGGACGCAAACAGCGCCTTGATGCCAGGATTGCCGGTCAGGATATTCTCGGCCACACCGCGCGCCTTCGCCCGGTCCGCCATTCCATACTGCTTCGCCGCGATCTCGATGCCGGGAAACTCCGCCGCCATCGTTTTCTCAAACCCTTGCTCGCGCAGCATCGTCGAGGTGCCGCCCGGTTTGTGCATCACCATTCCAACTTTCCCCGATTTACCCACCAGTTCGGCAATCTTGCGGGCCGCCGCGCAACCGGCGCCATAGTTGTCGGTGGCGACGAAGGTGACGTATCCCTCCGCTTCCACTCCGGAGTCAAAGACGGTGACGGGAATGCCGGCCGCGATGGCGCGTTCGACCGGCGCCCGCAGCGCGCGTTCATCGGTGGCGGAGATTGCGATGGCCGCGACGCGTTGGGTGACCATCGCGTCGACAATCTGGATCTGCCGGCCATGATCGGTCTCTTCTTTTGGACCATTCCAAACGATTTCCACGCCCGATTCGGCCGCCGCCCGGCGGACGCCAGCATGGACCGCAGCGAAGAACAGGTCGCCGACGGCCTTGGGAATCACGCCGATCACCTGCTTCCCGCCTCGGCCGCACCCACTTAGTAGCGGCAACGCAGCCATCCACCTTCGTCTGGTAATCATTTGACATAGCATACCGCCAGCTAAGGTGTTTTTCTCTAAGGTCCCCCCGGAAACGGAGGGCCAACGCAGTTTTGCGCCATTCCGTCACCCGTTCCAGCTGCCTATCCAGCCCCTGCCGACATGCCCTGGGACATTTTGTCTCAATTCTTCTAACCCTATGACATCATTGGGTCGTAGGGCGTTCTTGGGGGAAATCGTCTGCCGCGAAACTCGCTATTGGCGGTCTTCCCGGAGTGTCATATGATTGTCTCAGAGCAGGACAGCGGTTGAGCGGATCTCCCCCTTCTCGAAGATTTGTCTGGTTCGTTTTCGTTTCCTCCAACAGTCGTAGCATTCCTTTTACGGGGTTCCTTTAGAACCCCGTTCTTTTTTTACAGTCGTACCAGGAAGAAGCCAAACGTTAAGACCCCGCCCGCAACGGCCACCCAGCCCCAGGTCCGTAAGCCGGGCAGACACCACCACATGTACAAACCGGACGCCACCCAGATGAGAAAGGCAAGGCAGACGAGATCGATCACGATGGCCCATAGGGCGGGGAATAGCCTGCCATCGGCAAACCCGCCTCGGGAATGCATTCCAGTCAGGAAGCTCTCCCAGCGAAAGCGCCGGTCTTCGGCTGTCAACCGCTTTTCGTTGATGAAGTACTTGAATTGGACCGATCGCCAGAACGTGTAGACGTAGATGTTCAACTGGGTGGGACTTTGGCGGTAAACGCCATAGGTGGCCTCTTCCATATGAAAATCGCGGACTACTTTCGCGCCGAGGGGCTTCAGCAACGGCGAGTCGGGGATGGGGCCGAGATCGTAGGGCCCGTCAAAGGTCTTCTTCCAAAGGGGCAATCCCTTTTCTTTGTCGCGCTGTTCAAAGTAGTCGTTGTGAGAGATGGGGATGGAGGACAACGCATACATAAGGACCCAAGGGGTCAGGAACAGTCCAAGGTAGAGGTGGGTGCGGCGATTGAGGTGGGGGAATGTCATTACAGCACCGCCAGAAACAGGCCGAATAGCGCGAAACCGGCACCGAGCGCGACGGCGCCGAAACGGCGGGTGACTCGCAGTTCCCACCACATCCAGATGCCGCTGAAGGCGAGCAACAGTAGGCCCAGAATGGTGAGGTCCACCGAAGCGGCCCACAGGTCCTCCAACACAAAGTCGTGCTGAAAGCCCCGTCTTCGGTGCATCCGTTCCAGAAAACCGGGACCGGAGAATACCATCTTCTCGATGGTGACCTTCCGGTCGGCCGCGGTGTAGGTGATCCTTCTTGGGTTCACCGGATGCTGCCGGTTGATGACGATCTTTTCCGGTGTGGGATTCCGCGCCAGGGCGTAGGCGCCTTCCATGCCGAGGGATGCCATCAATTGCAGCGCTATCTGCTGCGGTGTCGCACCGTCTGGCATCACTCCGTCGTAGGTGATTTCCCGCTCCAGTTCAAATACGGGAGGCGGAACCGGTTCCGGCCCGCGGAACAACTCCCGATGGTTCATGACGAACGTGGACGCCGCGTACATGAGAATCCAGGGTGCCAGGAACAGTGCGAGATATAAGTGAATGCGCCGGAGCAGAAGAGACATCTCCAGAGAGTCTACAGCGGGATCCCGTGCGGAGGGTTGGATTGCCGTCGATCGGCTACGGTTTGGGTGTTTGCGGTTGCGGATCGCGCCGGCGGAACAGTTTTGGGACCTTGCCGATGCCCCTCATCATCCAATTCGACCGTTTTTCCGCCGGAACCTGCGTGTCGATGAGCGCGGTATCCGGCACATTTGTGACCGGGGTGCCGCCTCCGGCCTCGATGGGTCCGACCTTCGGTGGAGGTGGCAGGGCGGCTGTCGCTGGTGCGGGTAGGGGCGAATCCTTGATGGCGGGCGGGTCGATCGGTCGTGGCGCCTCTGGCAGCGCGCGGGCCACTCCGGTGAACGCCTCCCGGCGGGCGGGCAGGGCGGGGATGCGGCGAACGGGCGCGGGCTCGATTGGTGTTGGTATTTGGACGGTTGGCGCTGGAAGACGGGAGGCCTCCGCTGGGGCTGGAGGCGCGGTTGGCATCTGGAGGGAAAGCGTTTCTATCGGAATGTCCCAGGTTTTGGGCGGAACAGCGAAGGCCGCCAGCAACATGGACCCGATGCCAGCGGCATAGGTTGCATACCGCCATGGAACTGTTCTTGGCGCACGGGCTGCGTTGGGAAGTTCCTGGAGCGCCGCCAGGAATCCGCTTGCACTTTGGAAGCGCTCCGCGGGGTTTTTCTGCAGCGCCCGTTCGACGAGCGCGTCAAACTCCTTCGGAAGATAGGGTGCCCATCGGGAGACTGGGGGCGGGGTCAGTTCAATCTGCGCCCGCATGACGGCATATTGTTCGACGCCGTCGAAGGGCCTTCGCCCGGTCAGCATCTCGTATAGGACAACGCCGACGGCATAAAGGTCCGCTCGCCAATCTGTGGTAGCCAGCCCGCGTACCTGCTCCGGCGACATGTAATAGACGGTTCCAACGGCCATTCCCTGACCGGTTTGCCCGGGTTCTCCGTACTGTTTCGCTAACCCGAAATCAGTGAGTTTCACCGTACCGTAGCGATCCAGCAGGATGTTTGCCGGCTTCACATCCCGGTGGACGACGCCATGGTGATGCGCCATGATCAGCGCATTCAACACCTGTTCGGCGACCCGAATGCTTGCCTCCACCGTCAGCGGGCCACGTTGGAGGACGGAACCGAGCGATTCGCCATCGACCAGTTCCATAACCAATACGATGGTCGATCCCTCGCAAAACGCGGTACGGACCTGAGCAATGTTCGGATGGTCCAACTTCGCCTGCAACTGAATTTCGCGAAGAAATCGTTGGGCCTGGTCGAGGTCACGTCCATAGTCCTCGGCCAGAATCTTCATCGCTTCCAGCCGGCCGGTCACCGAGTTCACTACTTGATAGACAACGCCGCAAGCGCCCTCCCCGATGACTCCGGTAACCCGGTACGGACCAACGGCATCTCCCGGTTGGAATCGCATGGGCCCTAGGCACCGCCATAGATGAGGACTAGCACTGCAATGGCCAGGAATACCATCCCGGCGGCCAATGCGACGATGGCTGGAGAAATTGCGGCCGGGCGAACGAGGTCGACCGGCGGCGCGGGAGCCACTGGGGCTGTGGGCTCTTCTACGGTCTGTTGTGGGACGTAGACTGTACCTGGATTCAAGATGGCGTGGTAAAACTCGCGGGCGGACTGGTAGCGTTCGCTCGGGTTCTTTGCCAGAGCCTTCAGGATTACCGCGTCGAGGACTCCGTTGATGACGGGATTGTACTGGCTTGGAGGCGCCGGAGACTGTTGCACATGGGCCATCATCACCTCGTACTCCGCCCTCTGGTTGAACGGCGGACGGCCAGTGACGAGCGCATAGAAAACGCAGCCAATGGAGTAAACGTCGATGCGCGGATCCAGCGATGCGACGCCATGGAACACTTCTGGCGCGGTGTAGGTGGCGCTCCCGACGATTGTGCCCGCGCGTGTCACACTGGGGTCGGCAGCCGTTTTTGCGGCCGAGAACCCGGTTAGTTTGATCAGTTTTTCCGGTGTAATCAGGATGTTTGCCGGGGAGATCTCGCGATGGACCACGCCAGAGGCATGGGCGGCATCGGCGGCGGCGAGTACCTGCAGAATGGAACGAACGGCCTCTTCGGTATCCATGGCCCCAAGTTCCAACCGGTCCGCCAGGGTCACCGCTTCAATCGCTTCGACCGAAATCGCCAGTTGCCCCCCGAGTTCGATGACGCCGTGACAGGTCAGGATGTTGGGATGTTGGAGCGTGGTGAGAATACGGCTCTCCCGCACGAAACGCGCCGAACGCTCCGGGTCGTGCTGGACGCTCTCGGGCAGGATCTGGAGTTGTTCGATCCGGCTGCTGGCAACGTTCCGAGCCCGATAGGCGATGCGTTTGCTGGAACTATCCAAGTAGTCCAACAACTCATAGCCGTTGATGGTTTGTCCGATGGTAAGAGGCACAAGCGAGTCTCTCCCCATAATCGGCGCTTCTATCGTTTCGCTTTAGCCTTCCCGGAAAGTCGGTACTACGGGCTTTGCGGTACTGGGGGGCTGTGCACCCCCCAGAATTCCTAGCTCCAAAACGTGAGATACGGCTTTGACTCGGCCAGGCGTTGGATGTAGAGGGCCAGTTCGCGCGCGTGGTAGTCGCCCCACATGCAGGATTCTCCACAAGGTACCTTCCGGCCTTCCGGGATGTGATCCCAGCCGTTGGGGCGGTGATACACGGAGTGGAGCAGGAGCCCCTGGTGGCTAGGATCAGCGCTGAGGTAGGGTTCGTCGAAGATCGTATTGGCCACGGTTAAACCTGCGGCTGTGTACTTCGACTCGCCCGTCAACCGGCCCAGACGAAGCAACCCTTGCGCGCCAATCGCCGCCGCCGAGGAATCGACGGGTTCGAAATCGTTGAACGGCTCGGCGGGCCGGTTCAAGTAGTCGCCCATGTTCGCCAGGCCCGGCGCGCCCGTGTCCCAGTACGGAACGCCGCAGGTGGGGGTTTGCGCGATGTAGAAATCGCAGGTAGCCTTGGCGGCGCGCATCATGAACGCCGGCGCTTCCACTCCCATCGCCGCGAAAAACTCGAGCTGTTCTGCGAAGCCGAGCATCGCCCAGGCCAGCCCGCGGGTCCAGGTGGTGAACGGCGAATACCCTTGTTGCGAACTG
>CAMATG010000429.1 GCA_945860645.1 Candidatus Sulfopaludibacter sp. SbA3
CACATAGACAACCAGCATTGCCTTCTGAATCGACGCGGCCAGTGTTCCAGGCGGCAGCGTCGACAAACTGAACTGCGTAATGGCCGTCCCGCCACTCCCCACCAACATCGCCGTCTGCGCCCCGAAATTTCCGGCCGCGTTCGTGCTCGATATGTAGGTGTCACCCGTCAACAATCCTTCAGCGCCATACGCGCTGACGGCCAGGACGAACCCGGCGAGTCTCGATGTCCTAAACATGCTTCCTCCGTCGCAAAAGAATCAAGGTTGATAAACCCACGGCACTCAATAAAACCGAAGCAGGTTCTGGCACACCCATATCGGCCGAACCGTCCAACTGCACCTGCACCCACCAGTTTCCGTTCCGGATCGTCGATCCGTCCCCGGGATCCAGAAACGGCCCGCCCGGCAAATTCGTCCCCGGCGCCAGCAGGAATCCGTCCGGCAAGAAAACCGGCCCATCGTTCCCCTGCACGCTCAACGTCAACATGTACGTCCCGATCACACCCGAAAATGACAAACTGGGGTCTTCGCAGAAACCCGTTACCGGATCCTGGTTACCCGCGTGGCTGCAACCCAATCCCACCGCCGTTCCGCCCACAAAATCGTTCGCTTGCTGGTTCCCCAACGAATCGTACAATGACAAGCTCCCGGCAAAGCCGCCCGGCGCCACCGTAGGACTGTTCGAACCGCCATACCCGAACGACTGCACGGTGATGACCGAGTTACTGTTCAGTGTCACATTGATGAACGCCACATCGGCATCGGAAGTGAATGACCCCGAGAAATTCAGGGTTGCACCCAACAGGACATTTGGGCTGATCGCGGCAAGCGACAAGATCCCAAGCCTTAGGTACGAACTGCTCATAAAACCGGCTCCTTGCATAACCTTGTAAAAAGGCAAATTAGATACAAACACGAACTGCAGGTGCAATCATTATAGGTTCCGAAGTCCATGGCCACAAGGTAATTCATTAACATCCGTACTAATTCTGCCGGCGATCAGCATTTCCGGCCTGAATGATTAACGAAAGCCGAATGAAGCGAGTGCGCTCCAGTACTCTCGGGCGTACCACCCCAACACGGCGGCATCACTCGGAACCGCGCACTTCGACCTCCACGCGAAGTGCGCTGTCCGCCGGCGGAATCACAAAAGACACCACCCTGTCCGGATGCCTACTTACAGGCGGCACGCCCCGCACCAACCAATCGACTCGACCCTCAATCGCAGCCTGGCGGACGGATCTCACCTGGAAAGGAGTACGGACTGTCTCGCGCACCCCACTTAGCCAGTGCCACATCGAAACGCGACACATCGAACCGCCCCAGGAGAGCGCTCGCTAACCGAGTTCCGCAATCTCTTCCGCGGTCGCTGCCCGCTCCACGATCTGCGCCTGCGCCATCAGCAAATCGGCAACCCGATCCTCCCGGTCCGCGCCCGAAATCTGCCCGCGCCTGGCCAATTCCGCAATGACGATGCCGGTCCGCACTCGCCGCTCGGCGATCGCGCGAAGCTCCATCGCCGCCTCCTCGCCGGAAAGGCCCTGAGCCTGCGCGGCCCGCCAAATCCCCTGAAACTCGCGCTCCACCGCGCCCCCCGGCAGCGTGAAGGAGTGGCCCTCATTCAGGTAGTCCAGCAACTGTTCCTTCAAATGCTCGCGCGCCGCCTCCGCGGAGATTCCGGTCAGCCGCTCCAGTGTCACCCCGGAGAGCACAGGCTCGCCCAGCGCGGCCGGACGCACGACCGTGACCGAAAATTCTAACGTTCCAGACACGTCGTTCGCCCGAATCGTCGCAACATACCCGCCCTCAGGCGTATGGCTCGCCGCAACCTCCGCGGCCAGCGCCTTCTGCGCCTCGGCCCGCGCGGCGTCCCCGTAGCGCTTCTCCAGCACCGCCAACGGTATCTTCCCCGGACGAAATCCCGGCAACCGAACCGTCTGCCCAAGCCGCGTCAAATGCTCTTCCACCATCGCCCGCACCCGCTCGGCCGGTACAGCAACTTTGACTTCCGCTTCCAGCGCCTCGCCGCTCACCACCGGGACCGCAGGCGCCACCGAATCCAGCTTATAGGCAACCGTCACCCGAAGACCCGAAAACGCGCGCCCCGGAGCCCGTCCCACATGCCGGATCCGCGAATCGAACAACACCGCCCGATTCGGCCGTGGCCGCACCGTCAGCGCCACCTCGCCATCCTCGCCATAGAAGAGCGTTTCGCCCTCCCACTCCTCCCGCCATTCCGCCATCGGGTAGTACAGCAGCGTGTACGATCCCGGCCGCACATCGTCGACGTGCACCCCGCCGCCCAGCCCGTAGGTGTGCCCGTTGGCATACTGCCGGATGACTTTCAACGGGCCGCCCGCCAACTCCTCGCACCGCGGCCGCGCCTGGATCCAAATCGCGTCAAATACGCCGATCCCGTCCAGCTCCATCTTCCAGAAGCGCCCCGTATCGTGGTCCTTGGATCCATGTCCAAAGGCCCACCGGGAGGCCGCGCCAACCTGGCAGGCCTGCGCGAACAGCTCCTCCGGCGCCAGGCCGTCGATCACTTCGAGAAGGGGCTCTGGTGTCATTGCCTACGGCTCAACCACACAACGAAGCAGATTGTGGAAGCACTTCGAAAGCAGCAGCGTCTGCGGCGCATCCTTCGCGGCCTCCGCATGACTCACCGCCCGGCTCAGGTCATGCAGCACGGACCGCACGCGTTCCTCGCGCACCGCGCACTGAATCCAGGTCACAGCCACGATCCGCGTGCCTCGGGTAACCGGCGCCACGCGATGCAGCGTCGTCGCCGGATAGACGACCGCCTCCCCCGCCGCCAGCTTGATCTCCTGCTCCCCAGAAGCGAACTCGATCACCAATTCGCCGCCGTCGTAGGTCTCCGGCGAACTCAGGAACAGCGTCATCGCCAAGTCCGTCCGGACGCCGCCCATCACCGCGCCATCGATGTGCGTGCCGTACTGCATGCCCGGTTCATACCGGGCATAGCTGGGAGGCAGAATTCGTTTCGGGAACGCGAACGATTGAAACTCTTTGTTGCGTTGCAACGCCGCGAAAATCGTCTCATCCAAGGCGGACGAGTTGGCCGCGGACCGTTCCGCCTGGAGGTTGTGTTTAGCTTCCCGCGCGGCGCCAACGGCCGTCGCTTTGCCATCGACAAACGTCGCGCGGGAAAGATCAGTTACGAACCGCTCCACCTCTTCCGGCGAGAGGACCGGCAGGATATTGAATTCCATGCCGTCTTCCGTCGGAACTACTTCGCGAGCTTACGGCGGCGCGAAGCCAGCCCAGCCGCGGCCAGGCCCAGCCCAACAGTCGCCACCGTCGCGGGTTCCGGCACGCCCGAGGTCGGGGCCAACTGGGCGGTTAGTTCCAGATCATAGTAAGCAACTTGCTCGTTCTGCAGAACCTGGACCACCAGCACACCATCGCCCGGAACGATTCCACCGAATGGCCCCGCCGGGTTGCTCACTGTCGCATTCAGGACGCCACCCGCACTATTCAAAACCCCAACATTCTGAATATTCTCGTACGTGCCGACAAAACTGTATGCCGCCCCCGCCGCCAGCCCGGAGAACGCGAAGAAATCGTTGTCCCCGCCAGTGGGGCTGATAGCACCAAATACGCGGTCTGTCCCCACGGGAAGGGCGAATACTGTGCCAAGGCTGCCGCCGAATTGATCGTCGATGCCAAAATTGCCACCCTCGCTGAATGCTGCCCCCTGCGCGGCGCCAGTGGCGGCAACGGTCAGGCACGTCGTGGTCAGCAGTTCACGCGCGAATCTCTTTACTGTAGATGTTTTGTTTCACAGGTCTTCCTCCGAAGGTGTCGAAAACGCAGATGTTCGAGGGTAGCACAAAGATGCATCACAGAGAAAACAGCGCCTCCCACTCCAACACCACCCGCGCCGCCTCCGGCGTCTGCTCCGCCGGCGCCCACGCGGCGAAGTCCTTATCGCTCGCCGGCTCCCACGGCCCCGGCTTCACTTCATAGCAAACCGTCACATCGCTCAACGCCACCACCGTGTGCCACACGCCCGGCGCCAGGTCGATGCCGCGCACCGGCCCCGCCGCGTCCAACAGGAACTGCCCGGTCGTCACGCCGTTGTCATCAAAACAGACAATCCCCACCCGCCCCGTCAGCGGCAAGAACGCCTCGCTCTTCGCCGGCGTCACGTGCCGGTGCGGCCGCACATACGTCCCGCGCAGCAGCACGTTCAGCATCCGGTGCGGGTTGTCCCCGGGCCCCTCGTGGAAGTTGTGATTCATCCGCCGCCGCGGCGACGCCCCTGCGCGCTCCGTCAACTCCGCAAACAACCCGTCCGTAATCAGTTGCACACCTTGCATACCCTCCAGCGTACCCTCTTACCAGTGTGATAATGTACTCCCAACTCTATGCTTCAATTGAGAACTCTAACTGCCCTGCTATGCCTGGGCGCAGCTACCCTTTTGGCCCAAAGTGAACGTGGCAACATCACCGGTGTCGTAACGGACCAGTCCGGTGCCGCCGTCCCCGGCGCTCAGCTCACGCTCACCCAACGGGACACCAATACAATCACCAAAGCCGTTGCCTCCGCCACCGGTGAATACAATCTCGGCAACCTCCTTCCCGGCGGCTACCGCCTGGAAGTCACTGCCAACGGGTTCAAGCGGTTCCTGCAACAGAACATCACCCTCTCGGCCGGCAGCACCCTCCGTATCGATACGGCCCTGCAACTCGGCCAGGTATCGGAATCCATCGAAGTCACTGCCGCCGCCTCTACCATTCAGACCGAGAACGCCAAGGTCACCACGGTGGTGGAAAACAAGCTGGTCGATGAGCTGCCGCTCGTCGTCGCCGGTTCCATGCGCAGCCCCTTCAACCTCGTCGCCGTCGCCGCCGAAGCAAAGGGAGACGGCCAACGCCTCGCCCTCGGTGGCGGTCAGGTGGCCGCCTGGGACGCCACGCTCGACGGCTACTCCGTCGGCACCAACCGCTCCGGTGATACCGCCGAAGCCGCTCTCAACACGCCCTCCGTTGAAGCGCTCACCGAGTTCTCCGTCGACACCAACGGCTTCAAAGCCGAGTACGGCCAGGCCGGCGGCGGCGTCATGAGCTTCGCCTCCAAGTCCGGTACCAACGCCTTCCACGGCTCCGCCTACGACTTCCTTCGCAACGATAAACTCGACGCGCGCGGCTTCTTCGCCCGCACCCGCTCCATCTATCGCCAGAACGATTTCGGCTTCACCGCCTCCGGGCCGGTGCGCATTCCGAAACTCTACGACGGCCGCAACAAGACCTTCTACTTCGTCTCCTACGAAGGCTTCCGCAACCGCGTCGGCGCCAACGATTCCATTCTCTCTGTGCCCACGCCGGAAATGTACAACGGCGACTTCAGCAAATGGGTCAACCAGAACAACCAACTGCTGCCCATCTACAACCCCAACACCACCCGCGCCAACCCCAATGGCGTCGGCTCCATCCGTGATCCGTTTCCGAACAACGTGATTCCGGCGAGCCTCTTTTCGCCCCTGGCCAGCCAGATCGCCTCCTACGGCAAAGGCGTCGTCCCCAATCGCGGCTTCGCGCCCGGCACCAGCGGCTACGTTCGCAACAACTACATCGTCTCCGGCGGAACGCAAGTCACCCCGACCGACAAATGGAGCGTGAAAGGCGATCAGAACTTCGGCGCCAACCACCGTCTCGGTTTCCTCTGGAACATGACCACCTTCCGCAACAAGCCAGGCCCGGCGGGCCCTCCCGGACTGCCCGAACCGCTCTGGAACGGCGCTCTCTCCGCCTGGGATACCGAAGCCTTCCGCTGGAGCCACGACTGGACGATCTCGCCCAGCATGGTCAACCATTT
>CAMATG010000430.1 GCA_945860645.1 Candidatus Sulfopaludibacter sp. SbA3
TGTTGGGAATGTGTTGACGCAGGTGTTTTCGATTACGGCGCAGGATGGGAACGGGGCTACGGATGTGAACCGGATCTACTTCCTGTTGAACACGGACACGAGTGTTCCGGCGGGGACGTGCCATGGATTCTACGACCGGGCGGCGAACGCGATCTTCCTGTATAACGACGGGTTGACGGGGCTGTCTTCGGTGACGCCGGGAGTTGCGGGATCCGTTCAGAATTCGAACTGTGCAATATCGGGGGGCGGGTCGTCGGTGGGAGTGTCGGGAAATGACCTGTTGCTGAACTTGAGTGTGACTCGGCAGGGGGCGTATGCGAACGGGACGAAGAGCCTGTATCTGTGGGTGACCGATAGTACCGGCGCTGGGACGGGGTGGGTGCAGGGGAGCATTTGGGTGCGGTAGGTAGGGGGCGAGGGCCTCGTCCTGCGGGGCAGAGCCCTTGTTCGACTGGGAGGGTAGGGGTTTCCGGGTAGGATTTAATTCGTAATTGCGGTGACTGTCCCTAATTTTTGGAGGAGGGCGGGGAGGCCGGGTTTTTGGGGGTAGCTGACTTGGGTTTGGGCTTGTAACATCGCCGGCAGGTCCAGGCCTTTCAGGGTTCGGAAGCTCTTCCAGTCGATTCCTTTTTCGATCAACAACTGCGCGGCGGGCCAGTTTTCGCAGGTCACGGCGCTGAAGAGGGCCGTTTGGCCGTTGCGGTTCCTGGCGTTTAGATCCGCTCCGCGGTTGAGGAGGAGCCCGAGGACTTCCGGCGGGATCATCAGGCCGGTGGCCATGAACCAAGCGGGATCACCGAATTGGCCGATGGCGTTCGGGTTGGCGCCGGCGTCCAGTAAGAGCTTCACGGGTTCGGGGCCGGTTTTGCCGCTGATTTGGATGGCGACGTAGAGGGGTGACTCGTCCTGTTTGGCGTTCGGGTCGGCCCCGGCAGCCAGGAGGGCGCGGATCGCGTTAGGCTGGCCGGGCTGTTTATCGAGTTGGCGGAGGGCGACGGTGAGGACGCTCGCGCCGTCGATGGCTTTGGCTTTGAGGTTGGCGGCGCGGGCGGCGGCGGTGACCGCGTCGGCGTTGTTGGTGGCGATTGCCTTTTCCAGGTCCTGCATGGGGCCGCGTTCGAAACGGGTGAAGTTGCCGGACGGGTCCTGATGTTGGTTTTTGATGTAGCCGGCGGAGACGGCTGCGTAGACGACGAAGAGGATTGGCCCGGCGGCGGTGAGGAAGGCCAGGCCGCGGGTGATGGGGGATTTGGTGAAGACGAAGAGGCCGATGGCGGCGGCGAGGAGGATGAGCGGGATCGGCAGCATGAACGCCGCTATGGCGACGGGGCCGGTGTGGGACGACGGGCCGGCGGCGAGGCCGAGGACGAAGAAGAGGCCGAGGGCGGCGAGGTCGATGAGGATCAGGATCCAGAAGAGGATGGCGAGGATCATGGTGCTTTACGCCTTTTTGCGGCGGCCGAGGAACCAGCCGATGAGGGCGCCAGCGAGGAGGCCGCCGCCGGCGGTGTAGGCGAGGGCCTTTTTGGCGTCGTCGAGGAGGACGTTGTTGAAGACGTTGGCGGAGAGATGGAGCGCGACGACCTTCCATTCGCCGTTGATTTTGGCGAGGGTGGTGGTCCAGTTGGAGTTGAGCTTGAAGGGGCCGCGGAGGGTGGAGGTGAATTCGTCTTCCATGGTGCCGTCGGCGATGGCGACGGTGCCGTCGGCGAGGAAGCGGGCGTGGCCGTTCAGTTTGGCCTTGGTGGTGTAGCGGGAGAGGACGCGGTCGGGGCTTTTGACCATGCGGTCGTAGTAGGCGAGGATTTCGGCGGGGCCGCGGGAGATTTCGCCGTTGGCCCAGACGACGGTGGCGGCGGGGTCCATTTGTTTGACCATGCGGTCGAGGCTCTGTTCGTTGATGCTGGTTTCGACTTCGCGGAAGATGTGGAGCATCTGTTGGCGGTCGGCGGCGTGGGGGTCGTTGGAGGCGGGTTCCTGGCCGAGGGCGGCGAGGGAGAGGGCGAGCGGGAGGGTAATTTTGGGGTTCACGTCATGCATGGCGCAAACGGGAGGGGGGAGTTGTCATCGTGGATGAAATTGACGGGGGAATTCCGTGGTACCGGAGTTTCCTGGTAGCCTGGCTCCCAGGGGAAACTGAGGTAAGGTGGAGGCATGGACGTGCGATGGTTGGTTCTTGGGGCCGCGGTGGCTTGGGGTGGGAGCCGGGTGCCGCTCGTTCCTGAGGATGGGTATTCGTTGACTGTGACGGTGGGCGGGGGGAGGCGCGTGGTCTCCGTTTCGCCGCGGGCGGTTCGGTTGGGGGCGGCTCCGTTGGATCGCTGGCTGCAAGTGGCTCCCGGTGGGAAGACGGTGGCGGTTTGGAGTGCTTCTGACGGGCTCCGTGTGGTGGGCGCCGATGGCACACTGCTTCTGCAACGCGGCGGAGTGCGGGCGTTTCGGTTTTCTCCAGACGGGGCGCGTTTGGCGTTGGCGACTGCGGCTGGGGTGGTAATCGCCGGGCTGCGGGGCGAAGGGGAGACGGCGGTTGGCTCGATGGCGGGGGTGGAGGAGATTCGGTGGTACGGCGACGGGCTGGTGGTGCGGGCGCGAGGTGCACTTTGGACTTTGCAGGCTGGGATGGCGCCGCGCCGGTTGGCGGCGATTGGGGCTCTTGCGCCGTATGCCGGGGCTGGGAAGCGGGTGGTATTTGGACGGGGGAGTGGGGTGGTTTCGATGACACTACCGGATGGGAAGGCGCGGGCCGTGGAGGCGGGCGGGACGGTGGTGGACCTGGAACTATCGGCTGACGGCGGATGGTTGTTGGCTGCGACTGGTACGAGAGTTTTGCTCCAGATGGGGGAGGGGCCGCTGGCAGAGTTGGCACAGGCGGCGGAGGTGCACAGCCTGGCGTTTGGGCCGGATGGCGGCTATTTGTGGGCGGGACGGGGTGGGGGTGTCGTTTCGACGGGGGGCACGTTGCCGACAGGGACGCTGACTGCGAATTACGGGGCCGATGGGGCAGTGGTGGTGACGACGCGGGAAGGTGTTTTCCGGCGGGATAGGGCGACGGGGGCGCTGGTTGTTGTGGGGGGGATCTCCGCGGCGGACGGCACGAACGTGGCCGGGGCGATGGTGGGCGCCGATGGGGTGGCGGCGCTGGTTGCGCCGAAGACGGGAGGGCAGAAGAAGCGGGAGATGCCGCCGGATTAGAACGGAGCGCCGAGGACGGTCCAGAGCTTTTTTGCGTCGCGTTCGACATGGAAGAATTTCTGATCTTCCTGGACGAAAACGGCCTGGGACTTGGCGTCGTCGGTATCTTTGAGGATGATCAGGTGTCCTTTCTTGCCAACCGTGGCAAGATCGGTAACGCCGCGAATGGAAATGGTGACGTTCCCGGTGGGGTGGGTGATTCGCCTGGCGGGGTCCCAGAAGCTGAGGTTGGCACTACCGGGCACATCTTTCACGACACTGAGGTTGAAGTATTGCGAGTCAAACGCTGGCATGGGGACAGCGGGGCGGGACTGCAGAGCGTGATAGTCGATGTAGCCCTGATCCCATTTGGACTTCGTTTCGGCGAACTCCGGGGCGAACTTCTCGTGGTAGTAGCCGAAGACGCCGGAGTAGGTGGCGAGATTGACCATGAGCATTTCGATGCCATCGACCTTGACGGGGTCGGAACCGGTACCGGGGCAACCGGCGCGGACTTCGATGCCGAGCTTGGCCGCGGCTTCGGCGGCGTAACTGGCGCTGCGAAATCCCTTGTCCATTAAGAAGCGGTGGCGCAGTTCGGAGGTATTTTCGATCTGCAGGCGGACGACGGCGCCGGTATGGTCGTCGAAGATCTCGGTGGTGACACGGAAGAAATCGTCTTCGGGCTTTTTGTCCTTGATGGATTTCAGGGCGGCGCGGGCGCGGAACTTCAGATGGGTGGTGGCGCTGCAGCCCCAGATGGTGAAGCGGCAGGAGGCCGCGAGGGCGTCGGCCATTTTGGCGTGGGCGGGGAAATTGAGGGCGTTGAAATCTTTTGCGCGGGCGTCGAAATCGTTTGGATCGCGAGCGGCGCCGAGGGCGGCGTGGGCGGCCGACTCGCTGGTGTTGTAGAGGATGGGGCCACCGGGCCAGGAGTGGCTGAAGATGCCGGCTTCGATGACGCTGCGCGGGGCGCGGCTGCCGACAGCATGGAGGTGCTGGTAGAAATCGTTGATGTGGATGTCGAGCCCTGCGACGGGTTGATAGGGGTGGGCGGGGACACGCGTTTTGGGGTCGCCGAGCTGGAGCACTTCGATATCGACCCACTTCTTGCCGCCCCATACGCGGGTGATGCGTTGGATGAGTGGGGTGGCGAAGACGGTGACGACCGTACCGGGGTCAATCTTCTTTTCCCTACGGAGGATTTCGGCGCGATTGAAGGCGTAGTGGTGAAACATCCAGCCCGTGCCGACATCACTTTTGTGATAGTCAACGCCGGACATGAAGGCGAGTTCGGCGGCGGGGTGGAGGACAACGTGGAAGGCGATTTCGCGTTGTTGGACGCCGGCGATGGTGCGGGTGGCGGCGGTGATGGTGACGGTGGCGACGGCGGCAGGCGCCGGGGTGGTGGTGAATTCGCCGGCTTTGTCGCTCTTCCATTTGAGGGGCTGGACGACGGGGGATTTGCCGGCGAGGGAGACGATGAGGATCCAGTTGCCATTGGCGGGGACGATTTTGGCGGTTTCCTGGTAGCGGCCGGCGCCCTGATCTGTGTGGGTGGCGGCAACGGTTTCAAAGGGGTGTTTGGCGGCGGCGGGGAGGGTGGAGCGATCGACGATGACAACGGTGGCGCCGGCGACGGCGGCGGCGGCGTGATCGACGACGGTTACGGGGAAGGTATGGTCCATTAGAGGAGCTCCAGGAAGAGGCGGGCCGTTTCGGCGGCGCGAAGGTCGTCGGGGATGTTGGAGGCGCCGGTTTCTTCTCCGGGGATTTCGACGGGGGGATGGGCGGAGAGGATGGGGTGGAGGCGTTCGGCCCAGTTGATCTGGCGGGCGAGGTTGCCGATGGGCTGGGGGCGCCAGAGGAGGACGGACTGGCCGTTGCCGGAGGCTTCCAGTTGGACGGGTTGGGACTGATCGGCCCAGGTGAATTCAAAGAGGGTGAGGTCGCCGTCGGCGGTGGCGGCGGCTTTGTCGCGATGTTGGGCGGGGACGGCGGGGCCGGAGAGGGTGAGCAGGAAGTTTTCGGGGAGGCGGTCGATGAGGCCTTCGGGCCAGTGGAGTTGGAGGAGGATGGGGACTTTGGGGGTGATTCCTTCGCAGGGGGAGATTTCGACGAGGCGGTGATAGAAGCGGCAGGCGAAGGTGTCGCGGGTGGTGGGGAATTCGCGGCGGGCGGGTTGGGCGGAGCGGCGGGATTGGCCATCGGACCAGAAGCGTTTGTGGCAGGCGGCGGTGCCTTCGGAGGTGCGGGGGCAGGGCCAGCGGTCCGGGGGGACGGCGGAGCCGGGGCGGAAGAGGAGGACGAGGACGCGACGGTTGGTTTCGTTGGCGGCGTCGCGGGCGGCGCGGTTTTCTGGGAGTTGGAAGGACTGGAGTTCGGCCTGGGAGAAGACCATGGCGGGGTTGAACTCGCCGCAGCCCTGGACGTCGCCTTTGCCGTTGGGATCGGCCCCTTTGGCGAGAAAGTCGGCGGGGGAGGCGCCGGTGGGGCAGAGGAAGCACATGTAGGCTTCGAAGAGTTTGCGGCGGGTTTGGGGGCCGGCGACTTGATCGACCGGGAGGCCGTTGTCCGATTGGAATTTCCCGATGGCGGATTTGGTTTCGGGGTTGGATGTGCCGGTGACGGGGCCGGGGGTGCCGCCGAGGGCCGCGAGCATGGTCTGG
>CAMATG010000431.1 GCA_945860645.1 Candidatus Sulfopaludibacter sp. SbA3
GACGCGCCGGACTTCCAACCCCGTCAGGAAGCACTACTCCTCGAACCCCCTCCAACACTAGAAACCTGCGCCGGCGACGACGAAGTGGAACTCTCCGAAGGCACCAATCCTAACCGGATCCACATCAACGTTAAGCTGAATTGCCGCGGGCTCCTCGTCATGTCCGAAACGTTCTTCCCCGGTTGGCGCGCCCGCGTCGATGGCAAGGAAACCCGAATCCTCGCCCCCTTCGGCGCCCTCCGCGGCGTGGTTGTCGACAAGGGCGCCCATCATATAGAATTCGCCTACCTCCCAACCTCCGCCGTCGCAGGGGCAGCCCTAACCGCCTCCGGGGTTTTGTTCGTTTTGTGGACCCTCTGGTTTTCCAGAAAACGCAAAACCAGCTGAACCATTCCACGGCTGGATTTGCGCCTATATAGGCAAGAAGGAAGCAACTCTATGTGGAAAAAATACTGCTGTTTGGATCATTAGGCGTAGTCACAGTCATCGGCGCGGGCTTCGGTTATCTCAGCCTGCGCTCGCCCAATCACCTCCCCGCCGAGTCCATCCAGGTGCCCATGACACCGGAAAACATTGCCCGCGGCGAATACCTCTTCACCGTCCTGGCCGATTGCGACGGCTGCCACTCCGAACGCGATCTTTCGAAATTCACCGCGCCCGTAGTCGCGCGCGGCCGCGGCCGTGGATGGCAACTCCCGAAGGAACTCGGCCTCCCCGGCGACGTCGTCGCGCCCAACATCACCCCCGACGTCGAAACGGGCATTGGCGCCTGGACCGACGGCGAAAAGATCCGCGCCATCCGCGAAGGCATCAGCCGCGACGGCCGCCCGCTGTTCCCCATGATGCCCTACCAGGGCTTCGCGAAAATGAGCGATGGCGACGTCCAGGCCCTCGTCGCCTACATGAATACGCTCCCCGCCGTGCGCAATCCGCTCCCCCGCACGAAGCTCAATTTCCCCGTCAACTACCTCATCACCGGCGCCCCCGCGCCCTCCCGCAACATCGCCGCTCCCAACAAAGCGAACAAGCTCGAATGGGGCCGCTACCTCGTCACGGTCGGCGGTTGCGGCGGTTGCCACACGCCCATGGAAAAGGGCGAACCCATCCCCGGCAAACAGTTCGCTGGCGGCGAGCCATTCGTGGTCTCGAGCTACAAAGCCGTCAGCGCCAACATCACGCCGGACACCGACACCGGCATCGGCAAAATGAGCGAAGCCGAATTCATCGAGCGGTTTCACCAGTACAAAAAATACGCACAGGACGGTCCACCTGCAATGACGGCCGAGAACTTCACCCTCATGCCTTGGCTATCTTTTGCCAAGATGCCGAGTGAAGATCTCAGCGCCATCTATGCCTACCTGCGCACCGTCAAGCCGGTTAACCACTCCGTCGAAACCCACCCGCAGAAGTAGCCGGCATCAGGGCCGTTTGGTGTACTGTTCGAACAGCTTGGTGTGCCGTGTCTCCAGGCTCACCGGGCGGCCCTGAATCCACATCTGCTTCACCTGCGAACGCGCCTCCAACGGATCGCCATCCGTCAGAATCAGGTCCGCCCACTTGCCCTTTTCAATCGAGCCAATCCGGTCGTCCACGCCCCAGATCTTCGCCGCGTTGATCGTCACCGCCTTCAGCGCCTCTTCATACGGCAAGCCGAAGCCAACGGCGCTCGCCGCCTGAAACGGCAGGTTCCGCGCGAACTGCACGCTGAACGTACCAAACGCGAACGTCACGCCCGCCTTGTGCAACTCACCGGGCAATGTGAACGGCGAATCGTAGGCCGCGTCCTCTTCCAACGGCAACTCCAACGTCCCGCCCAGAATCACCGGGATCTTCTTTTCGGCAATCTCCTTCACGGCCGAACCCGCCTCGCGGACGCCAGCCAGAATGATCTTCACTTTCTCCCTCGCCGCGAACGCCAGCGCATCTTTCACCGCTCGCTCCCGGGCCGCAAAGATCATCAGCGAAACCTTCCCGTCCAACACCGGCAACATCGCCTCCAACCGCCGGTCCACCGCGAACCCCGCGCCGCCAACGGCCTTCCGCTGTTTGTAGGCACGCGTTTGTTCGAAGAAGTCGCTCATCAATTTCAGCCGCTCTTCGTACCGCCGCTTGGTCTCCGCAAACGGTCGCCGCCCCGCGCCAAACGCGGGATTAAATGTGGTCGTCGAAATCGTCGGCATCCGCATCTGCATCGTCACATTGCGCTCAATCGCCATCTCTTCCCACGTCCACCCATCCAGGTGCACCAGCGCCGCCTGGCCGCCAATAATGCCACCGCCCGGAAAGATCAACGACGAAGTGATCCCGTTCCCGCGCGTCACCGGGATGTGTTCGCTCGAAGGGTTAATCGCCACCACCGAGCGCAGTTGCGGATTGAAATCGCCCAACTCCGTCACGTCACCGCTCTCGCGCACAGAGCCGATTTCCGACATGCCAATGTTGCTCGCCGAATCGATCAGTCCAGGGTAGACATGCATCCCCTTCCCATCGATCACCTTGGCGCCCTTCGGCGCCGCCACCTTCGCCCCAAAGTCGGCAATCTTCCCGCCGGCCACCACCAACGTGGCATTCGGAATCGCCGCCGCCGTCACCGGGTGAATGGTCACATTCCGCAGAACAAAACTATCATCGGCGGCAAACGCCGCCATCGCCAAAAAGAACAATCCGAATCTCACTGGGGCCTCCGTCCGCCGGCCGGCCGTGCAGCTGTCGCCGCGGCCTTCTGCTTCTCCATCAACTGCTTGCGCCGCGCCTCTCTGACCGCCCGGTCGCTCATGTCTTTATCGCGTTCAAAATACATCTCGCCGTCGATAAAAACCTTCTGTACCTTGGCGTAATTCGACAGCGGATGCTTATCGTAAATCACCAGATCGGCGTCTTTCCCCACTTCAATCGAACCCACGCGACTGTCGATCGCCAACTGTTTCGCAGGGTTGATCGTAATCAGCGCCAGCGCCTCATCGTCCGTCAAACCACCATAACGAACCGACTTCGCCGCCTCCTGATTCAAGTGCCGCATCATCTCCGCGTCATCGGAGTTCAACGACACCAGCACGCCCTTCTTATGCATCAAAGCCGCGTTGTACGGAATCGCGTCGTAGGCCTCCACCTTGTAGCTCCACCAATCGCTGAACGTCGACGCGCCAGCGCCGTGCTCTTTGATCTCCTTCGCCACCTTGTAGCCTTCCAACACATGCTGCAGCGTCCGAATCTTGAAGCCAAACTCATCGGCCACGCGCAACAACATCAGAATTTCATCGGCCCGATAGCAGTGCGCATGCACGAACCGCTTCCCTTCCAACACCTCCACCAGCGGCTCCAATTTCAAGTCGCGCCGCGGCGGAATCACGCGTTCGCCCTTGGCCGCCCGCGCCTTGTAATCATCCAGCGTAGCCTTGTACGCTCGGGCATCGGTGAACGCCTCGCGAATCACATCCTCCACGCCCATCCGCGTTGCCGGATATCGCAACCGCGTCGCAATCCCGGAGTCCGACCCGCCGCGCCGCTTCGGGTTCTCACCCAAGGCAAACTTAATCCCCGGCATCGCACCGTCCAGCAAAATCTCCGGCGCGTCCTTCCCCCAACGCATCTTGATCACGACGTTCTTCCCGCCGATCGCATTCGCGCTGCCGTGCAAAATATTCGCCGTCGTCACGCCGCCGGCCAGCGCCCGATAAATCCCGATATCCTCCGGGTTCACCGTGTCTTCAATCCCCGTCATCGACGAGACCGACACCGACCCCTCGTTCACCGCCTCCGTCGCAATATGCGAATGGCAGTCGATAATCCCCGGCATCACAAACTGCCCGCCGGCATCGATCACCCTCGCCCCCGCCGGCGCCGTCACGTTCGGGCCCACCTCGGCAATCTTCCCATTCCGAATCAGAATCGACCCGTCCAACGACCCCTTCGTCACCGTCAGAATCTTCGCATTCCGGATAACAATATCGCCACCTGCCGCCATCGCCGCCACCGGCGCCAGCAGCAACCCGCCAATAAATTTACGCCGGTCCATTCGTCTGTCCTCCCGCCGTCGGTTCGAACTTCTTCCCATCCACAAACACCATCTTCACTTGCGTCTTCTCCGCCAGCCAGTCGCCGTCGGTGACAAACAAATTGCCGATCTTGCCTGGCTCGAGCGAACCCAGCCGGTCATCGACGCCGTAAATCTGCGCCGCCGAAATCGTCAGCGCCCGCAGCGCGTCCTCTTTCGCCAACCCCGCGTCAACCGCCTTCTTCACCGCACGTCGCACATCCGCCGGCCGCTCCAGCCCGCCCGAATAAAACGCAAACTTCACACCGGCCTTCGCCAAAACCGCCGGCCCCGCCGGCGCCATTTCCCGTGTCTCCAACGTGCGCAACGAATCCATCACATCCGGGTCGCCATCGCGGTCCCGCTCCGGCCAGCGCAAGTTCATCAACAGCGGCACACCCGCCGCTTTCAACGAATCGGCCGCCCGCCACGCCTCCGTCCCGCCGTACAAAATCACCGGCGTCTTCAGTTCTTTCCCGAACCGGATCATCCGGTCGATCTCCACCTTCCGCCCGGCTGGCAGCAACGCCCGCGGCGATTCCAACACACCTTCCAACGCCCTGTCGTACGCCGGCCGCTGCAATCCGCGCGCGTTCTGCGCGTACATCGCCTTGGCCGTCTTGTACTGTTCGGCGTCCAGGTAAATCTGCCGGATATAAGCGAACGAACCCATCAGCGAGCCCGGGAAACTGGCCAGCCCGTTCCGCACCGCCGCCATCGACAGAAACTGCCCCACCGGCGAACTCACCACCATATCGCCGGCCTTGCCGCCGGAAAGGTTCAACACCGATCCCTGCCCGGCGAAGATCCCCGTGGCCGGGAACACAACAGCCGTCGTGAACCCGGCGTTCCGCGCCGCCGCGAGCGATGCATCGTTCGGCTGCACCAAATCAGCGGCCTTCACCCAACTCGTATTCGACGGCCGTTCCTCCGGCCCACCATCATCCTGGAACTGCACGTTCGACGGGCCTTCGTCCCCGCCGCCACGCCGTCCGCCACCGCCCGTCGGCGCTGCCACCACAATCCGCGGAGGCCCATCAACAGGCGCCGGCAGCCCCCAGCGGCTCAACGAGTCGATCAACCCGGGGTACACATGCATCCCCTTCCCGTCGATCGCCCACGCCCCAGCCGGGACAGCCACATTGGCCCCCACCGCCTCAATCAATCCGTTGCGAACAACGATGGTTCCATTCGCAATCGCCGGACCGGCGGCTGTGTGGATCGTCGCATTTTGAATAGCATAAAGACCGGGCGAGCCGCTCTGCCCATAGGCAAAAGCGCCCGCCGCCGCGAGAAGCAAGTGACGGCGTTTCATTTGAGATTTATGGTAACAGGGCGGGCAGTTTTTCCCCACGCGCCGCCCGGTCCAACCGCACAAACAAAACCTTCGCCCCATCAAACTTCGAAATCTGCTGCTTCTTCCACGTCTCCGGCGCCGCCACGAACGGCGCCACATAATTCACCGCATCGCGAATCGAACCCGACCCGCCGCTCTTGTACTCCCATACGTCCACGCCATCCCGCCCGGCCAGCGTCGCCACCACCGTCCACCCGTCCAGATTCATCGCCGAATACGACAACGACCGCGTCCGCGCCTCTTCCTCCGGGCACGCCCCATTCGCCCGGATCTGCCCGGGAATCATCCGCTCTTTCACCTGCGCATACACCCGGTCCCGTAACTCCCGGTCCCCCGTATAGTGCGCAAACGCCAGCACCTGCCCCGCCCACCACGTCCCGTGATTGTTCTTCGCCCGCCCCTCGGTCGTGCCGATCTTGCTCTCCGTCAGCCAACGCGAATACTC
>CAMATG010000432.1 GCA_945860645.1 Candidatus Sulfopaludibacter sp. SbA3
ACGAGGTTGGACGAATCGAGCGTATAGGTTACGCCGTTCAGCGCTTCGCACAGTTCACCGTCGCCCGCGGCGCGGACGATGATCGTATCGCCGGTGATCTTATCCAGATCGAAGGCGTGCATGGGCTGGGCGAGTTCGGCCATGACCCAGTTCGTCACGTCGACGATGTTGTTGATGGGGTTCAGCCCGATCGATTCCAAACGGTACTGCAACCAGAGCGGCGAGGGGCCGATGGTGACGTTTTCAAACACCAGGCAGGAGTAGCGCGGGCA
Organism: Candidatus Sulfopaludibacter sp. SbA3; assembly: GCA_945860645.1. Classification (GTDB taxonomy): domain Bacteria; phylum Acidobacteriota; class Terriglobia; order Bryobacterales; family Bryobacteraceae. The sequence continues at coordinate 273 of CAMATG010000432.1, forward strand.
GAGGGCGAAGTCGCGGATGTCGACCTTCATCACACCGTCGCCGGCGGGCAACAGGCTGAGATTAACGGGGTCCTTCAGCGGCCGCCCGGTGATGGCGGAGACTTCGCGCGCCATGCCGTAGTGGCCCCACAGGTCGGGCCGGTGGGTGAGCGACTTGTTGTCGATTTCGACGATGGTGTCTGGGCGGAGTCCAGCGATGGACGTCCCTGGCTCGACGCCCGAGAATTCCAGAATGCCATCGCCTTCATTGCTGATGCCGAGTTCGACGGCCGAGGACAGCATGCCGTCGCTTTCGACGCCGCGCACCTTCTTCTTGCCCAAGGGCCAGTAAGCGGTGAGCATGCCGGCGCGGCAGTTGGGCGCGCCGCAGATGACCTGTTTGACGCCATAGCGGCCGGTATCGACGGTGGTGAGCGTGAGGTGTGTGCCTTCTACTTTTTCGGCGGTCAACACGCGGGCGACGCAGACGTCGTCCAGCATGGCGCCGTGGGCTTCGACGCCTTCGCACTCGGCGGTTTTCAGCGTGATCAGCCGGCCGATTTCGGCGGCGGGCACATCGAGCCCGTCCACCAGTTCGTGAATCCAGTTGTAGGAAAACTTCATGGCCCCTCGTCTAGAACTGCCGCAGGAAGCGCAGATCGCCGCCCTGCAGTTGCCGAATGTCATCAATGGCGTAGCGCATCATCACCAGGCGTGTGAGGCCGAGGCCGAAGGCGAAGCCGCCATACTCTTCCGGATCGATGCCGGATTTGCGCAGCACGTTGGGATGCACCAGGCCGCAGGGTAGCAGTTCCACCCAGCCGCTCTGTTTGCACACCGGGCAGCCGGAGCCGCCGCAGATGAGGCACTGAATATCCAACTCAAAACCGGGTTCGACGAACGGGAAGTAGCCCGGGCGCAAACGAACCGTGACGTCGCGTTTGAAGATGCCGGAGAGCAGCGTCTTCATGAAGTAGAGCAGGTGGGCGACGCTGACGTCCTTATCCACCATCATGCCTTCGAGCTGATAGAAGGTGTGTTCGTGCGAGGCGTCCACTTCCTCGTTGCGGAAGACGCGGCCGGGGGCGATCATGCGGAGCGGCGGGCCGAGTTTGCGCATGCCGCGGACCTGGACGGGCGAGGTGTGGGTGCGGAGCAGCCAGTTGCCTTCCAGCCAGAAGGTATCCTGCATGTCGCGCGCCGGATGATCGGCCGGGATGTTCAAGGCGTCGAAGTTGTGTTCGTCCGATTCGACTTCCGGTCCGTCGAGAACGGTGAAGCCGAGGGAGACGAAGAGGTCTTCAATTTCCGTTTGGATTTGGGTGAGAGGGTGAAGAGCGCCGCGGGCGGGTTCCGGGGCGGGCGCGGTGAGATCGACCCATTCGCTTTCGAGACGGGCGGAGAGAGCGGCGCTGTCAAAGGCCGCTTTCTTTTCGTCGAAGACGCTTTCGAGAGCCTGCTTGGCGGCGTTGAGCAGTTTGCCCACGGTCGCCCGCTGCTCCGGCGTCATCTTCGCCATTTCCTTGGAGACGTTGGCGAGGGCGCCTTTGCGTCCGAGCACTTCGACACGGACGGCTTCGAGCTCCTCCACCGAGGTGGCGGCTTCAATGCGGGCCTTGGCGGATACCGCCAATTCCTCCAGATTCGCTTCAATCATCGCGCTGTTCTTTCCAGTAAGTCGACCACTGCGGTGTGTCCGCGCTGTTTGGCCATGTCGAGCGCGGTTTCACCCTTTTCGCTCCGGGCCGTGGCACTGGCTTCGTGGGCCAGCAGCAGACGGACAATTTCCAAATCGCCATTGGCGGCCGCCGAATGCAGGGCGGTGTACTGCGCCTGTTGGGTGGCGTTGACTTCGGCACCGCTGGAGAGCAGCAGCGCGCAGATGTCCTGGTTGCGGCTGGCGGCGGCGGCATGCAAGGGGGTGTTGTGCATGGCGTTGGCCGAGCGCACCTTGACGTCGGCGCCGATCTCGAGCAGCATCTCCACCGTTTGAAGATGGCCGAAGAAGCAGGCCAAGTGGAGCGGCGTCCAGCCATCGGAGCTGGCCATTTCGAGCAGGACGTCGTCGGCCTTAATGAACTGGCGGCAGGCCTCGGTTTCGCCCATGGCCGCGGCGGCATAGACGTCCAACTTCGCGCCACGGTTCAACAGGAGCTTCGCCATGATGGGCCGCTTGGTGTAGATCGCGAGAAGCAGGGGAGCCATGCCGGCCGCGCCGCCGCCGTGCACGAGAGCGGGATCGGCATCCAGCAACGCATGGACGCGCGCTTCATCGCCGACGCGAATCGCTTCGTGCAGTTCCTGCGCGGGGGTCATTTTGCCGCTGTCGCCAAGGGGTTGAACAGAACCGGGTCCTTGGTCATCTCCAATGCGAGGTGGTTCAGATAGAAGGCCAGCACGGCTTTCGGGTGCTTGTCGCTGAAGCCGTCCCAGGCGCGCTGCTGCCAGTCGCCGGTGAGGAACTGGGACACGTCGGCATCCTTCTCAAAAAAGCCTTCCTGGTGGGGAATCTCCAGGTGGTTGAGGACGTCGATGATGCAGTCCATGTGGCACACGAGTACCGCCTGGCCCAACTCCATCGCGAAGGCGTCGTCGCGCTCCGTCACAATCCGCTCCCACTGGCGAGGCGCCGACTTGGCGAGCGACTCCGTGTTGAGCTTGTTCAGCCGGAGCCGAACCTTCAAGCGTTCAAAAAGTTGGTAGGTCCGGAGCTTGCCCAGCGAGATCTGTTTCAACAGATCGCGGAACGCCTGGTCGCCAAGCCCCTGGTAAATGTCGCACAACTGCATTGAAAACAAGGATACCATCGAGGTTTGGTGATGACCAGACGCGGTTTACTTGCGCTCGCCCTTGCGCCGGTGTCCTATGAGGTGGAAACGGTGGAATCGCCGCGGCAAACGACGGCGAATTTCCTGCGCATTGCGCGACCGCGGAAGCGTTCGGACCGGACCGTTTTGATTTTGCCGGTGACGGCGAATATCAGTGGGCAGTGGGGCGACGGGTTCTATGAAGCACTTCGGCTGAACTGGGTGAAGAGGTATAACGTCACGATTGCGGCGCCCTCGTTTTCCCACCTGCCGTGGTTTGCCGACCATCCGACGAATGCGAAGATTGCGCAGGAATCCTATCTATTGCAGGACATTTTGCCGCGATTGAGCGGACGGATTTTATTGCTGGGATTCAGCAAGTCCGGCAACGGGGCGGTGACGCTGCTGCTGCGGCATCCGGAGCGGTTCGCGGCGGCGGCGGCTTGGGATGCACCGCTTCTGTTGGATGCGCCGGGGAAGTATGGGTCGGGCGAGATTTACGGGACGGCGGAGAATTTTGCCGGGTATCATGTGCCTTCGCTGTTGGAGCGACATGCGGGATCGCGGAAGCTGAAACTGGCGATTTCCGGGTATGGGAGTTTCGAGGCCGAGGTGCGCGGGGCGCATGAGCGGATGGCGGCGTTGGACATTGCGCATGCCTACGACAACACGGTGAAACGGGTCCATCACTGGTCGAGCGGGTGGATGGAACCGGCCATGGCAACGCTCGACCGATTAACGCGCTAAAATAGAGAGTTTGGTCTGTTCATGAGCAATTTAATCGTGTTGGGTGCCCAATGGGGCGATGAAGGCAAAGGCAAGATGGTCGATCTCTTTTCTGAGAAATTCGACTATGTGGTCCGCTATCAGGGGGGCCACAACGCCGGCCACACCGTCTACGTGGGGGCACAGAAATATGTGCTGAAGCTGATCCCGAGCGGGATTTTGCGCCCCGGCGTGCAGGCGGTGATCGGCAACGGTGTCGTTATCGACCCGGCGGCGCTGCTGGACGAGATCGCGATGCTGGACAAGCTGGGCATTGCGGTGGAGAAGCAGCTGGCTATCTCCAACCGCGCGCACGTGATCTTCCCGATGCACCGCGTGGTGGAGAAGATGAGCGAGGCGCGGAAGGACCGCACGGCGATCGGCACGACGTCGCGTGGCATTGGCCCGGCGTATGAGGACAAGATCAGCCGCCGCGGCATTCGCATTGCCGACCTGCTGGACACCGACAATTTCCGCAAGCTGTTCGCCGTGATGGTGGAAGACAAGAAGACCATTGCCGATGCTTTTGGCATTCCGTGGGACCTGGATACGGACGCGCTGCGCACGCAGTACGAAGGGTTCGCCGAGCGGATCCGGCCGATGGTGCGGGATACGTCGTTCCTGTTGCGTGATGCGATGAACGCCAATAAGCCTGTTCTGTTTGAGGGCGCGCAGGGGACGATGCTCGACATCGACCACGGCACCTATCCGTTTGTCACCTCTTCGAGCGCGGCGGCGGGCGGGGCCTGCACGGGCGCGGGCGTGCCGCCGACGCGGATCAATGGCGTTGTGGGCGTGTCGAAGGCCTACATTACGCGTGTGGGCGGCGGGCCTTTCCCGACCGAAGATCACACGGAGATGGGCGAGCGCATTCGCGCGGCGGGCAAAGAGTTTGGCGCCGTGACCGGGCGGCCGCGCCGTTGCGGCTGGTTCGACGTGCCGTTGTTGCAATACACGACGGCGGTGAACGGGTTCGACAGCTTGATCATTACGAAGCTGGACGTGCTGGATGAGTTGGAAACGATTCCGGTTTGCGTGGCTTATAAAGTGAATGGCAAGTTGACGGACGAGATGCCGGCGACGAATAGCGAGATGGAATCGATCGAGGCGGTTTACGAGAACCTGCCGGGTTGGCACTGTTCGACGCGCGGGTTGACGACGCTGGATGCACTGCCGGCCGCGGCGCGCACGTATCTGGATTTCCTGCAGGAAAAGACGGGCGTGGAAGTGGGTTGCGTATCGCTTGGGCCGGAGCGCAGCGAGACGATTATTGTGCCGGGTTCGAAGCTCGAGCGATTGCTGGCGTAGACGGAGCCGGGGCTTTCGTCCGTTCGGCGAACGAAGAGCAAGGGCGGAGAAAGGCCTGGGGCAAGCCCGGGCCTTTCCCTATTGTGGAGACAGCTTTTGCATCGTGACGCCAGCCTGAGCGGTGTCATACCACGCCTTCGGGGAATTCACACCACGCTTCCGGGTCAGTACGGCGTTGCGCCATCGAGCGGTATTATGGGGCAATGGCTTCCTTGCCCCAGCCGTATCTAACGGTTTCAGACTATATCGAGCTCGAGAGAAAGCTCGGAGAAAAGTTTGAGTATCTGGACGGGCAGGTGTATGCGATGAGCGGTGCGTCAACGCCCCACGTCTTTATACAAGCGAACCTTGTACGCCATTTAGGAAATCTGCTTTCTGGTTCGGGCTGTAAAGTGCTGGGTTCGGATTTGCATGTCCACGTGGAGGCCTCCGGCCTATATGCCCATCCGGATGCGACAGTGATTTGCGGCCCACCGGTAGCGGACAAGATTCACGGGATCACCAACCCGAAGATTCTTATCGAAGTGCTATCTCCATCGAGCCGGCGGTATGACCAAGTTGGGAAATTCGGGCTTTATCGGGCGATTCCTTCATTGGAAGAGTATGTTCTGGTGGAGCAGGATCGGCACTCAGTGGATTGTCACCGGCGCACGGCGGATGGGCATTGGGAGTTGACGCGGTATGTGGGGGAGACAGCGGCGTTG
>CAMATG010000433.1 GCA_945860645.1 Candidatus Sulfopaludibacter sp. SbA3
TCCCTGGATCCCAAACTCCCCAACGTCGGCAACGTCTTCCGCAACGCCGGCTGGGCCACCGGCTACTTCGGCAAGTGGCACCTCACCCCCGGCGCCGCCAAGGACCTGAACGCCTTCGGCTTCACCGCCCGCGGCGAAGGCGCCGATGCCAAAGTCGCCACCGCCGCCGCCAGCTGGATCAAGCAGCAGTCCGGCCCCTGGCTCGCCTGGGTTAGCGTTCTCAATCCCCACGACATCTACCACATCCGGGAAGAGATGGAGCGCACCGCCATTCGCCCCGGCGTGAAGCCACCCTCCACTGCTCTGGAAAATCTCAGTTCCAAACCCGCCGAACAGCGAGAATACGTCGCCAAGGACCAAGGCAAAATCACCGCCGATTTCGACGCCGATCACTGGCTCCGCTACCGAAGCTACTACCTCAACCTCCTGGAAAAGACGGACGCTCTCCTCGGCCAAGTCCTCGACGCCGCCGGCGACCTCTCCAACACCATCGTTGTCTACACCGCCGATCACGGCGATCAGCTCGGCGGCCACGGTCTGCCCTTCAAAGGCCCGTTCATGTACGAGCCCCTTGTCCGCATCCCGCTCCTCATCCGCGCCCCCGGTCGCCTGCGGCCCGGCCAGCGCCCGGAGTTGGTCACTCAGGCTGACATCGCCCCCACGCTCGCCGAACTCGCCGGCGTGTCCTGGCCCGCCCCGGTCGACGGCAAGAGCCTCGCGCGCCCGATAAAGCGGGAGGCGGTGTATTTGGAATACTACGCCAAGCAGAAGTGGGTGAATCCGATCCGCACCATTCGCACGCGCCGCTGGAAGCTAAATGTCTACGACAGCGGCAACCGCGAACTCTACGATCTGCAATCGGACCCCGACGAGCGCACCGACCTCTCCAAAGACCCCCGCCACCAGGTAACCCGCGCCAAGCTCGAATCCCAACTCAACCGCTGGCACCCTCGCTAACAAACGCAATATATTGGTGTCAGACACCTCATTTTTTTTCCGTAAAACAGTCGCAACACTCCCATCCCCCCCTCCAGCGCCGCGCCAGAACGAAAGGCCGACCAATCCGCCATCATCGCGCTACCCTCTAACAAAAAAAGGCGCCAGCCCCCAAGAGGAACCGGCGCCGCACAGCTCAACCAAAAAACTACCCCTTCCGCTCCGCCGCCTTCAGCATCGAGTTCATACACCCGATCAAATAGGACAGCCCCACAGAAGGCCGGTACTCCGCATTCCGCCCTGCCCCCCGGCTCGTATCCGCCGCCGTAGGAGACATACCCAGCGCCGGAATGTGATCCGGAATCACAATCCCGTCAAACTTGACATCCACTAGCGCCTGCATGACTCGACTCATATCGTAGTAACCGTCATCAATCAGCGCCTCCGTGAAATGAGGCAGCGGCGCCGTCACATTCCGGAAGTGGACTTTGAATAACTTCTTCTTCGCGGCGAAGTACTTAATCACTTCCACCGGATCGGCTCCGGTAAGTGCCGTGCCGCCCTCCAGCCACGACCCCACACAGAAACAAACCCCGATATTCGGGCTGTTGGCGATCTCAATGGCCTTCTTGTACCCCGCAAAATTGCTGAAGATACACCGCGGCACCCCGGCCAGCATCTTCTTCGGCGGATCGTCCGGATGGATGCCGATTCGCACCCCCGCCTCCTCCGCCACCGGCACGACTTTCTTAATAAAGTACGTGTAATTCTCCCAAATCTCCTGCTCGCTATACACCCGCCCGTGCGACAACGGCTCCGTATAGGTCTTCCCGCCCCAGAACCCCTTCCACTCCGGACTGTTCGCGTTCCCGTCCCGCGCGCTGTAGCCACGCGCGGCCGTCACCCGACCGCTCGACCAGATCCCGTTCCCCATATGCGCATAAGTGGAGTAAGGAACCTTCGCCTTGCCCAGATACCGGATGTAATTCAGATATTCTTCAATCTTCTGGTCCCGTCCCGGCAGATTCAGAGTAACTTCCGGCATGTTATGCAAACTGCCGCTCGGCCCCGCGCCGCTGCCGATGTTATAGACCCCGAAGCCCTCCTTTTCCCATTCGGCCTTCTGCGCAATGAAGTCCTCCGCGGTCGACTTCGCCGGGTTCACCGCCAGGCTCAGCCACTTCACGCCCAGTTGCTTCAAATACGCCATATGCTCCGGGCTCGGAGTATTGGCGCTCACGCCAATCTTGATGCCCGGAGGAATCGGTGTCATCCGCTTGGCCGACGCGACCGAGGCCGAAGCCGAAGAAACCATCGCCGCGGCTCCACTCAACATCTCTCGTCTGTTCATAGTTAAAACTCCGCTCGAATTGACATCTGCACGTTCGCCTGTCCCGTGCCAAAGTTGGAGAAATCACCCACCACGCCCGTGTACCGGCCCCAGGCGTTCGGGGCATTCAAATTATACGTTGTGTTCGGAGCCCCCAGGTTTGGGTTCTTGTGCGGCAGGTTGTGCCCGTCCAGCCGGAAGCTCAACATGAACCGCTCTCCCACCGGACGCCAGCTCTTCGTCACAAAACACTGCATCCACCACAATCCCGGCGCCTGCAACGTGCCGCCGCCCACCGACCCAATCGTATAAGCATCCGGGTACGCAAACGAGTTCATCTTGAAGTACGGGTTCTGCGCCGCCGTCGGGAACCGCTGCCCCATATCCCAGTTCGATACCCGCGCCTCGTCCATCGTCGTCAACGCATTCGGCCGCGACGCCATCAGATACCGGTTCGGACTCCCCCCATGCGTTACCGTCACCGGCACGCCCGACACGATGTTCTCGCTGATATTCACCTTCCACCCGCCCAGCAGCGCGTTCAACACCCCGCCCCGGTTCAGCCACTTCTGACCTTTGCCCACCGGCAACTCATACACTACGAACGCGCCAAACTGCTTCTGCCGGTCGTAGGCCGTCCGCGCCGAGCCTTGCCTGGTGTAGTAATTCAATGTCTCGTCGTTGCTCAGCGTCTTCGAGAGGTTGAAGCTCGTGTTGAACAGCAGCCCCTTCCCGAACCGCTTTTCCAACGCGATATTCCCGCTATGCCAGGTGTTGTGGTCAAAGTTGGAAAGGAAGCTCACGTTGCCGAACTGCGGGTAGATCATGAAGTTCTGCTGCGCCTGGAATACGCGGTCCTGCAGCGCCCGGTCGTTGCCCAATGCGATGTCCAACGGAATCGCATTGATGTTCCACGTCCGCTGCAACCCCACGCCGGCCGACCCCTGATACTGCATCGAAAACAGCCACGTCGCCGTCGGCTGATATTGAAATCCGCCCGACCAATTCATCACATACCCGTTTCGTAACTTCGGATCCCGCCAGAAAGCCGTCCGGCTCCCGTAGTTCGCTCCCGTATACGGCACCGTCCCATCCTGGTTCACTACATACCGGATCGTCCCCGGCCCCTGCGAAAGCTGGAACACCTGCCGCGGATCGCCCACCGGTTGCAGCACGTTGAAGTTCCCCGCATACTCGTCAAACCCGCCCTGAATGCCCGTGTTATCCACCGTCATGATGCCGAACGACGTCCGGTATACCCACTTCGGATGAAACGTCCACGCCACCCCCAGCCGCGGCTGGAAGTTGTTCAGATCCTTCTTGCCCACCGTTCCCGTCGGATGCGTAATCGCCCCCTTCCGCCCCGTCAACGGGTCCGTCGCCTCCGGGTCAAACTGCGACTGCTGCCCCCACCGCGTCGTGTACGGGGAAAAGTAGCTCCACCGCACGCCCAGGTTCAGCGTCAGCCCCGGCCGCACTTTCCAGTCATCCTGGAAGTAAAGCTCCTGGTTCCACTGCCGCGGCATGAAGATCGCAAACTGCTTGTTATAGGTGGCGCTCGTCACCGCGCCCATCATGAACGCCGCAAACGTGTTCCCCGTGTTCTGCGCGAACGGCAAAGACGCCCCGCCGTCGAAGTTGTACTGCCCCGACGGCAGCGCCGTCGCCTTGTCGCTGTACAACGTCCGGATCGTCTCCGTCCCCATCTTCAGCGTGTGCCGCCCCGCAATCAGCGTCAGGTTGTCCTGAATGATCTTGTCTTCGCCCACCTGCCGGAAATACCCCATCGCCCCGATGCTGAAGCCAATGTTGAAGTACGGAAACGTCTCCTGCTCCACCCCGGGAATCGTGATCAGGCTCTTCGCCGATTCCGGCCGCTCCGGGTTCGACGACGCCCGCCGGTTGTACCCGATCCGGAACTCGTTGAACAGCCGCCGCGATAAGATCGACGTGTAACTCAACACACCGTTGATGTTATCCGTCGGCGGGATCTCCCGCGACGCGTTAAACTCCGGCTTGGCGAAGTTATCCCCGTTCTGTCCGCGGTTGTGCCCGTGCGAATAGCGGAAGAATATCTTGTGGTTCGAACTGAACTGATGGTCGATCTTCTCGTCCCACCGGTCCCGGTTCAAACAACGGCAGCTCTCCGCCCGCTGCAGGTTCCCGTTCGGCCCCGACCGCGCTGGCGTTCCCACCTGGTTCGGTTCCAGCCAGATTCCCTGGCCAAGAAATTTCATCGCCGTCGGATCCATCAAATTCCTCGGAACAATGTTGCCCGGCAGCGGATCGCGCGTCCATTGCCCGTTCACCTGCCGCGTCGAAAACGGGTTGTAGATCGGCAGCCCCCCGCCCGGCGCCTCCGGGAACGAGAAGTTCCCATTCAGCATCGCCGGCGTCGGTACCGTCGTCACCCGGACGTTAATCGTCCGCTCGTGATTGATCGCGTAATCCGACAGCCAGAAGGTCTTGTTCCGCCCGTCGTAGAGTTTCGGAATCACCACCGGCCCGTGCGCCACTAAGTCAAACGCCTGGTAGGACCACGGCACGTCCGGCCGTTGTATCTGCTCCAGATAGTGCCTGTGAACCCACTTACCATTCAGATACCGGTCCTCAAAGGTCGCGTGTAACTGGTTCGTGCCCGACTTATACACCATCTTCATCGATCCGCCCGCCGAGTGCCCATACTCCGCCGACGTTCCCGTCGTCAGCACCTTCACCTCTTCCATCGCATCCGTGCTGCCCTGAATCACACCGTCCACCTGATTCACCGTCCCCGTGTACGGCGACTTCGCGCTGATCCCGTCCATCGAAAACCCGATGTCGTTCTGCCGCTGGCCTTGAATGTGGAACCCCTGCTGGCCCACCACCGCCACCACCCCGGGCATGAACTGCAACAGGTATACGGTGCGCTTCATCACGCCCGGCGTCTCCACCAGCGCCTTGGCTCCAATCACGTAAGAACTCACGACATTCTCCGTATTCAGCAACGAAACCTCGCCGCTCACTGTCACCGAATCGGTCACCGCGCCCACGTCCAGCGTGATATCGATACGCGGAACCTCGGCCGACCGTAGTGTAATCCCTTCCCGAACGACTTCCTTAAACCCCGCCGCATTGATCTTCAACCTGTATTCACCCGGCGCCAGATACGGAATGTAGTAAGTGCCCTCGGCCGACGTGATGTTCTCGGAGACGAACGCCGTGGCCACATTGGTCACCGTCAACTTCGCCCCCCCGACCACCGCGCCCGTAGAGTCCCGAACGGTCCCCACCAGCGTCGCCCCGCCGCCAGTCTGCGCGCAAACCATGGATGCCGCCAAAGCGATTAGCACAAGCAAACTCCGCAATATTCTCATGTAAAGATCTCCCGGACAGAAGTTGAGGCAGGCCCAGCATATAGGCCCCACCCCCCCAAGTCAATCCAGCCCGCGCTGCAGATTCCAATAGTTTGAATCTCCCCGCTCGCCCCCTTTAGGTGCCACTCACTGTTATCCCCCGTAATTCCACAGAAAAACGGCCAACCAGCATACAAATCAAGCACTTGCGGCTATATTGTCGGATAGCAAAA
>CAMATG010000434.1 GCA_945860645.1 Candidatus Sulfopaludibacter sp. SbA3
GGTGACGGCGGGCAACCGGTTACAGCCGGAGGCGCCCTACGAAGTGGTGAAGACCATGCGCGCCTCTAGCCTGGTTCTGGGGCCCCTTGTGGGCCGGTTCCGGCGGGCGCGTGTTTCCCTGCCCGGCGGTTGCGCCATCGGTGCCAGGCCGATCGACCTCCACATGCGGGGCCTGGAGCAGTTGGGTGCCCGAATTGAACAAACACACGGCTATATTGAGGCGACGGCGCCAAATGGGTTGCAAGGCGCCGTCGTTCACTTCGACCGCATCACGGTAACGGGGACCGAGGACATCCTGATGGCCGCCGTCCTGGCAAACGGGGAAACGGTGATCGAGAACGCCGCCCGCGAGCCGGAGGTGGTGGATTTGGCCGACTTGCTGACCAAGATGGGGGCGCGCATCGAGGGCGCCGGGACATCCACGATCCGGATTCAGGGCGTCAAGGGACTCCATGGCGCCGAACACACGATCATTGCCGACCGGATTGAAGCCGGGACGTTTGCCATCGGCGCCGCCATCACCGGGGGCGACGTGGAATTGGCCGGGTGCGTGCCGGAGCATCTGGGGGCGCTGACAGCGAAACTGCGACAGGCTGGGGCCGTTGTCACCGAGACGGCACCCGACAAACTGCGGGTGCAAGGCGGCGGCCCCCTACGGAGCGTCGACATCGTAACGGAAGAGCACCCCGGCTTCGCCACCGATCTCCAGGCGCAATACATGTCGCTGATGACGCAAGCGGAGGGGATTGCCATTGTCTCTGAGCGCATTTTCGAGAACCGCTTCATGCACGCCCCGGAGCTGGTGCGGATGGGAGCCAGTATACGGATCGATGGCCGCCAAGCCATCGTCGCCGGTGCGCGAAAGCTGACTGGCGCTCACGTCATGGCGTCGGACCTGCGGGCCAGCGCCTCACTCGTACTCGCCGGGCTGGTCGCCGAAGGGGAGACGATTGTCGACCGGGTTTACCACATGGACCGCGGGTATGAGCGGATAGAAAGTAAGCTTGCGGGGCTCGGCGCACGCATCCGCCGTGAGAGAAGTTGAAAGCTGAGCAGGAGGACAGTCGATGAAACACACACCGGGATTTCTCGCCATTGTGGAAGAGGCACGGGCGAAAGTGATCGAGATTTCGACGGACGAGTATCAGGACATGCTCTCGGCGGGTACGAAGCACGTTCTCGTTGACGTACGCGAAGAGAGCGAATTTGCCGCCGGCCACGCCGCCGGGGCCGTGCATCTTGGGAAAGGGATCATCGAGCGGGATATCGAAACGAAGCAACCGGATACAGGCAGCCTGTTGGTGCTCTACTGCGGTGGCGGATACCGCTCAGCGCTCGCCGCGGAGGCGATCCAACGGATGGGCTACACGAAGGTGCGCTCGCTTGCTGGCGGTTGGCGAGCGTGGCAGGAAGCGGGATTGCCGATCGAGGGCCCGGAGTCTAAGTAAACAGGACGAAGTCCAGCGTGCGCCAGACCACGTAGATCAAACAAATGCCTTCGATAAACCGGAATATCTTGACCACGGTGGGCGACATGAACTCGAAGCGGATCAACATCGCGCAAACCACACCGGCGTAAATGAAATTCGCCTCAAGGAAATGTCCGATAGTTTTCTGGTAAAAAACCATTGCCAGGTAGTAGACCAGCGGCCAATTGCTCTCCGATGCCATGCGCCCACGGGCAGCAAACAGCCACCCGGTGATCGCACAAGCAACCAGTGCCGCCAACTCGATATCGGTGAATCGAAAGGACATCCCTCTCAGAAAGAATAACTCAGACTGACATATCCTGTGTGGGCCGAATAATCCTGGAGCCGCAGAAGCCGTTCACTGTAGTCGTAATACTGCCAACCGGCGTTCCAACGCAAATTGCGATGGAGTACCACAGAGACCCGCGCTACGGGTGATTGATAGGCAACCGGGAAAACCTGCGCCCCCGTAAACAGCGCCAGAGTCGAAGGGTTGACGAGTACGTCGGGGCGTCCGGACTGGCCGGCCGTCGAACGGCCATCCGCTCGATCCTGAGTCCGAACATATCCAGCATAAACGTCCACACGTTTTCGAATTTGGAACTGCGCGCCACCGTGAATCGTATGAAGGTTGCTCAAGTAATAGGAGCGATCCCGTTCCACCAGATCGAAGCTCGCAAAATACGCCAGCCCGGTCAAGGTGTCCAGGTGAATGTAGCTATAACCACCATCGAACTGAATCCCAGCTTTGGGCGCCCAACCACCGTTGGCCGACCACGTCCGGCCTGTGGAGGAATGCACGAACAGGGAGGTGGAGTTGGTGTTCGTGAAGGAGCGATAGTCAGTATTGAAGTTGTATTTGGCGACTCGATACTGGAGGCGCGCGTTCAGGGCGTGGTAGTCCTTATCGCTGGTCGGATAAAAGGGCTTGTCGTTTCGCCCCACTTCGGCACTGAATGAAATGCGAAGCGGCTTCATCGGCTGGAGTCGCAGACCGCCGGTACCCGCCTTTTGCCGGTTAAACTGTTCGTCCGGGCGAACACGGGCGGGAAGTTCGAATTCAGTAATCTCAGCCGAGCGAATCCGTCGCTCTGCATACTGGTAGTTTCCGAAGAAGCCCACCCACTTTTGCGGCTGCCACGCAGCATCGCTGGTGTTGGAGAGGGTTCGGATTCCCAAATCCTGGAAGGAGACCAGCGACAGCCCTGCGTCCCCGTTGTTCAATTCCGAGTAACGCCCCTGCCCGTTCATTCGGGTATTGTGATAGGCGGTCTGATTCGTAAGGGTCCACTTCGTAGTCGGACGCCAAATCAGCGTCAGGTAGCCGGTAATCACAGGGCGACTGCCGGTTCCAGAGAGTAGAATCTGGCGGTTGCGCGCCCCTCCAAGGCGATCGGTCCCAACGGCAAAGTCATCGTAGACAAAGTTTCGCTGGCCCTCGGAATGCGTGAATTTACCTTGCACGGTGAAGACATTCGCGGTTTCGGCCTGCAAATGCGCCCTCCAATAGGGAGTTCGGCCGCGCAATGGCTCGTTTCGCCGGATTAACGAAAGGGAATTGTTGTCATTAATGTTTGCGCCAGCCGGGGAAGTCGGCGTTCCGTAGACCGTATCGTCCTTGAATGCCTCCCAGCCGCGGGTCACCGAGAACTTTACTTTCCGCCACTCAATGTCGGTTCCGACGCGATACTCACGCTGGGACCTTCGGATATTGGAAAGGAAGGTGTACTCGTCGCCGCGGGAGTCGAACCACTGTCCGGTTGACAACCCCGCACCGCCCTGGCTGTTGTTGGAATAGCCCATTCGAAAACGAAGTTTGCTCTGCGGCAAAAGAGTCAGGTCATGATCCTGCATCTGACGGTTCGTCGACAGGAAATGATTCCCGCCGGAAATCGTCAGCGCTGGATTAAAGTATTCATTGGACCGCCATAACAGGTCGTAGCGATAGAGTGCGTTCTTCTGCGCCCGAAACGAACTGAACTGGTAGGGATCGTTTCCCAGTCCGCGCACGTCAAGTAGCAGTTCGTCGAACCACTTCCCTTTCCCGTCTCGCGAATGGACGCCCAGGCTACCGCCTAGCAGACGGATTCCGTTCCCAAAATTTACATCGCTGCGATACTTCCCGATGTTGCCATCGACCGAATGGAATCGATAGCCGACCTCCCAGGAGTTCGTGATGTTGTAATCGCCAACATTATCGCCACGGGGGCTACCGGCCTGCTGGGGCGTAGGCGCAACGACAGGCTGTGCTGGCAGATCAGAAAGGCAAAAGAAGAGGAGAAGGCCGGCGGTCTGAACACTCCGGCAGGATTGGAGTAGGGCTCTCATCGCAAGAAGGTCCTGTCGGCATTGGAGCCATGAATTCGAACATGGCAAGTGGTGCAGTTTCGGTACCGTGGGTCTGCCATATTGTGAGACGCCGACTGGGTGGTTACGCCGTCAGCCTGACGGCCGAAGCTTCCGGCGCCATTGTGGCATTCCAAGCAGACCGTGAGGATGACGGGCCGCTTCAAAAGGCGGGCGTTTACCGAGCCATGGGGAGAATGGCAGCTTTCACATCCGTCAACACGCACCGCGGCGTGCTCGTAGAGAAAGGGTCCGCGTTTATCGACGTGGCACTTCATACACGCCTGCTCGTTGTTCAATCCCGTATCCACAAGATGCGGGCGTCGCCCCATCTTCCAAGTAGCCGCGTTCGTCCCATGGGGATTATGGCAGTCCGAACACGTCATAAAGCCTTCGTTGACCCGGTGCTTGGAGGGGAGTGAAAACTGAGCTCTCACATCGTTGTGGCATCCGTAGCAAACATCAGCCTGACGCTTACTGAGCAGACTGCGATTCGATTCCGGCTGGTGAATAGAATGGCACGAGGTACAAACAACATTGGCCTGTGTGTGGTTACTAAGCCGGATGTTCGCCCGATTCTGATCTTTCGAATGGCAACGCAGGCAGGCATCCAGAGCCTGACCGGGCGTCATCTGAGAAAAGGCACCAATCGAGTCCTTCCCCCCTTTCGTGTCCACATGCTTTTTACCAGGTCCGTGGCAACCTTCACATCCGGCCTTGTCGACGGGCGTGTTGGCCAGGACACCGGTCTTGTTATGTGGATTCCGGAAGAACTGGAGCGCCACATTTGGATGACATGTACGGCAGGCGTTGCTGCCGGCGTAGGCATCGCTGGCAGTGGCCGATTTCGCACCCGTTGGCTGTGCTGCAAGCCTGCAAGCACTCAAGACGGCCAACAGCGAAAAAATTAGGGGGATGGCGCGGGGAAAGGACATGAGCGTACGTCTTTAACTATACGAAGAGGGAAACGGTCACGGGTGTGAAATCTTACTGACGAGGAGAGGAACGACGCGGAGGGAACAGACCGACTGGGGGGCCCTTATATCGGGAGGCGAGAGTAGGTCCACTTCAGAGGAGGCCGCGAACAACGATCCATCGGCAAAGGCGGAGGCGCTCCTATTGTCGCCCCCCGTGAGAGACTACTCGACGTCGAGCCCGAAGCCGCAATCTCCAGGCGGCCCGAACCACACCACCGCAGAGAAAATCCACCTCAGGAGAGAAATCTGGTCAGCCCTGTTCGCGCCTGACCGAAACACGGTGTTCAATCCGCCTGGCTGGAAAGGGCACCTCGGGGTTGCCGTAGTGCCCCTCAAGGATTAGAAGAGAACACTGACACCGGCAGTTGGGGCAAAGTTCTGAACCCAACCATCGCCGCCGCTCCCGCGATTCGGGGCGATTACCTTCTTGGGGAACCGGGTCATGTTGTCCCGAAACTCCAGCCGGAGAAGCACTTTATCGGTGAGTTGCATTTTGACGCCGACACCGAAGGTGATGAGCCCCGCCAACTCAGTCGTGCGCGTCAATACGGCAATCTGACTGAGGGGCTGGAAAGCACGTTCTGCACCGGTCCCACGGAACATCTTGACGCCGCCCCCGGCGAGGACAAACGGGCGCACACGGGACTGGCTATCCGTAAAGTGGAAATGCACGTCATAGTGAATCGCGTGAGAGTCGCCGCCGAAAGTTGCCTTGGCGCCGGAACCCTCCAATTTCATGTCGTTTCGGAGGAAATCATAGCGGATTTCTCCCGAGAGCTTCGGGTACATGTGGTGGCCGATCCACGCACTCGCACCGATTCCGGTATCGAAACCGGCATCGGCGTTCCCGGCGGTAGACGTGAACGTCTTTTTGTCGTAGAAACTGCCGACGACACCGCCGCCAAATTCATAGCGTGGGCCGGCGGGCTGTCCTTGGGCCCAACTGAGACTGGCCGGTGACAACATCAGGATCGAGAGGGTGATTTTCTGAGCAAGCGAAGTTCGCATAGCAATCTTCTATCGACGGAT
>CAMATG010000435.1 GCA_945860645.1 Candidatus Sulfopaludibacter sp. SbA3
AAAGGGCTTTCCATTTTCATTGATGGGAAGGTGGCGATTACGGAGACGAATCCGAATTCGGGCGGGGGGCTGGTGGATGGCTCGACGCTTTCCAAGGCTCCGGTGACGGTGGGGAGCGACGGGAATAAGAAGTTTTTCGAGGGCGGCGCGGTGCAGGATTTGCAGATTCTAGACCGGCAGCTGCGGGACGACGAGGTGGAGATACTGGCCGGGTGGATGCCGCTGCGGAATGCGGGCGAGGCGTCGTTGGACGTGGCTCGAAATGCTGCCGAGATGATGTATTTGCAGCGCATGGACAAGGCGTGGGGGAAGGCGAACGAGGCGTGGCTGCAGACGGTGGGTGAACAGCGCGCGATGGCGCGGCGGGCACCGGTGACGCACGTGATGAATGAAGTGCGGGAGAAAGACCCGGAGGCGTTTGTGCTGTTCCGGGGCATGTATGACCAGCCGCGCGATAAGGTGCGGGCGGAGGTGCCGGCGGTGGCAGGCGCGTTGGGCACGAAGTATCCGCGGAACCGGCTGGGGTTGGCGCAGTGGCTGACTTCGGCGGAGAATCCGTTGACAGCGCGGGTAACGGTGAACCGGATGTGGCAGGAGATTTTCGGGAACGGGATTGTGAAGACGGCCGAGGACCTTGGCGCGCAGGGCACTGCGCCGACGCATCCGGAGTTGTTGGACTGGATGGCGGTGGAGTTCCGGGAGTCGGGTTGGGACGTGAAGAAGTTTGTTCGGATGATGGTGACGTCGTCGGCCTACCGGCAGGCGGCGGTGGCGACGGAGGAGAAGCGGAAGAAGGATCCGGAGAATCTGTTGTTGTCGCGCGGGCCGCGGTTCCGGATGGATGGGGAGATGGTTCGCGATTACGCGCTGGCGGCTAGCGGGTTGTTGGTTCCGACAATTGGCGGGCCGAGCGTGCGGCCGTACCAGCCGGAGAAGGTGTGGGAGACGGTGGCGATGGAGGGTTCGAACACGCGGTTTTATAAACAAGACCACGGGGAGAAACTGTATCGACGGTCGATGTATACGTTCTGGAAGCGGAGCTCGCCACCGGCGTCGATGGAGATCTTCAATGCGCCGACGCGGGAGACTTGCACGGTGCGGCGGGAGCGGACGAATACGCCGTTGCAGGCGCTGATTACGATGAACGATGTGCAGTTCGTGGAGGCGGCGCGGAACCTGGCGGAGCGGACGATGAAGAACGTGAAGAGCGGTTTTGACGGGCGGCTGGATTATCTGGCGGAGCGGGCGCTGGCGCGGCCTTTGGAGGCGCGGGAGAAGGCGGTGGTGGAGCGGTCGTATAAGTCGTTCCTGTCGCACTACGACGCGAAGCCGGAGGAAGCGAAGAAGTTGTTGGCGATGGGGGAATCGCCGCGGGATGGGAAGTTGTCGGCGCAGGAGTTGGCGGCGTGGACGATGGTGGCGAGCCAGGTGTTGAATCTCGACGAGGCGTTGAACAAATGATGAACCCGATTGATGAATCTGTTCGGATGGAGACGCGCCGGCAGTTACTGCGGCGCGGGGCGCAGGGGCTGGGCGGAGTGGCGCTGGCGTCGTTGTTGGAAGGTGCGGAACCGGCGGCGGGTGTGCCGCATTTTGCGCCGAAGGCGAAGCGGGTGATTTGGCTGCACATGGTGGGAGCGCCGCCGCAGTTGGACCTGTTCGACTACAAGCCGAAGATGAAGGACTGGTTCGACAAAGACCTGCCGGAGTCGGTGCGCAACGGGCAGCGGCTGACGACGATGACGTCGGGGCAGACGCGGTTTCCGATTGCGCCGACGGTGTTCAAGTTCGCGCAACACGGCAAGAGCGGGGCGTGGCTGAGCGAGTTGCTGCCGTACACGGCGAAGATGGTGGACGACATTTCGATCATCCGTACGATGCACACGGAGGCGATTAATCACGAGCCGGCGATCACGTTTATTCAGACCGGATCGATGGTGCCGGGGAAGCCTTGCACGGGCGCGTGGATGGCGTATGGCTTGGGCAGCATGAATAAAGACCTGCCTACGTTCGTGGTGTTGAACGCGAATCATACGCACCCGAAGGCGAATGTGCAGGCGATTTCGGCGAAGCTGTGGTCGGCGGGTTTCTTGTCGGCGCAGTATGCGGGCGTGTCGTTGCGGTCGGGCGGGGACCCGGTGTTGTATATCAACAATCCGGACGGCGTGGACGGGAAGACGCGGCGGACAATGTTGGACGGGCTGGGCGAGTTGAACCAGATGACGTTCGACAAGCTGGGGGATGCCGAGACGCAGGCGCGGATTCAGCAGTATGAGATGGCGTTTAGGATGCAATCGTCGGTGCCGGATTTGACGGATTTATCGAAGGAGCCGGAGAGCGTTTATGCATTGTATGGCGAGGCGGCGCGGAAGCCGGGGACGTTCAGTTATAACGCGCTGATGGCTAGGCGGCTGGCCGAGCGGGGCGTGCGGTTTATTCAGCTGTATATGCGCGGGTGGGATGTGCACAACGATTTGCCGGAGGTGTTGCCGAGCCAGTGTAAGGACGTGGACCAGGCGTTGTACGGGTTGGTGCAGGATTTGAAGCAGCGCGGGATGCTGGACGACACGGTTGTGATCTGGGGTGGGGAGTTCGGACGGACGATTTATTCGCAGGGCAAGTTGACGGCGACGAATTACGGGCGGGATCATCATCCGCGATGTTTTTCGCTGTGGGCGGCTGGCGGCGGATTCAAACCAGGCGTAGTATATGGGGAGACGGACGAATTTTCCTACAACATTGTTCGCGATCCAGTCCACGTGCGCGACTTCCAGGCAACGCTGCTTCATAATCTGGGCATCGACCATAAGAGGTTTACGTACAAGTACCAGGGGTTGGACCAGAAACTCACCGGGGTGGAAGAGGCCAAGGTGGTAAAGGGACTACTGAGGGGCTAAACATTAGGGAAAACCCTCTTACACAACCCACCTCCGTTTTGTGTATGATGGGCACAGCGGAGATCCCTGTTTGTGATTCGCCTGATCCTGTCCATCTTTACACTAGCCTTGTGTGCTACTTTTGCTGCCACTATTGGAACCTCGCCTGAGGTTGCGGTGGTCGTGCAGGTTGACGAGACGTTTTCGCCGCAGGCCTGGCAGGCCATGGAGGCGGAATCTAAACGCATAGCCAAGCAGGCGGGCATTCGCGTCCGCTTTGTGGAGCGGTCGCAGGCGGCGGCGGAGCAGTTTACGGATCTTGTTGTGTTCCGCATGAAGGGTAAGTGCGAGATGGATACGATGCCTGCGCTGTTGGACGAACGCGGACCTTTTGCATGGGCCTTCACCGCGGATGGCAATGTGCTGCCGTTCGGAGAAGTGAAATGCGATCGGGTTCGGGAGTCTATTAAGACCGCATTGAAGCCGTCTGACTACCGAAAGGGCGACGAGTTGTTCGGACGCGCGCTGGGCCGGGTGGTGGCGCACGAGTTGTACCATATGCTGGCGAATACGAAGAAGCACGGTAAATCAGGCGTAGCGAAGGACGCCTTAAGCGCGAAACAGCTGATCTCCGAGAAGCTGGATTTCAGCATGCATGAGCGCGTGACATTAGAAGGAAAGCGCGACTTTAGCCGTTAAATCCCCTTTAGTTTTCGCTTCGGAGTTGACACTCGCTCCGAGTGTAGGTTACATTCCTAAGAACAAACGCGGATCTTCCTGTCTGAATAGACCCGTGTTTCTCCCCGTCGACTGCGTGGCCTCATGTCCGGCTCGCCCGCCTGGTCGCTTATCTAACTCCCAGTTCTGAGTCCAACTGGCTCGTTGCAAGAGCTTTTACACCATTTCCTTTTGGGGAAACCGGTCGCGCTATTGCGTCCGGGCATAAGGGGGTTTCTGGTATGTATCGTTGGACACTCAGTTTTCTTCTCCTCGCCGCCTCGCTGTTTGGACAGTCATTTCAGGGCGGTATTCGCGGATTGGTAACCGACGCCGGAGGCGGTGCCGTTGCAGGCGCCAAAGTCTCCCTCGTTGATGAAGGCACCAATTCCACCCGCGCGACACTAACGAATGAATCGGGAGAGTACGTATTCAGTGGCCTTGTGCCGGCTACGTATTCTGTCTCGGCAGAATCACCGAGTTTTAAGAAGTCTGAGCGCAAGGGCGTTTCCCTGGGAACGCAGCAGTTCCTGACGATCGACATGAAGTTGGAAGTGGGGCAGGTGACCGAGAGCGTCATGGTCACCGAGGAAGTACCGGTGATTGAAACGGCCAACGCTTCGGCGGGCCAGTTGATTGACCGGCAGAAGTTGATCGACCTGCCGAACCTGGGCCGGAACCCGTTCATGATGGCGAAGGTGGCCCAGAATGTGGTTGCGGTTGGGAATCCGCGGTTTAACCGGATGCAGGATCAGTCGGGTTCTTCGCAGATTTCGCTCGCCGGCGGCCCGGTGCGCGGCAATAATTATCTGCTTGATGGCATTCCGATCACCGACTCGGTGAACCGCGCCGTGATCATCCCGACCCTGGAAGCGGTACAGGAAGTGAAAGTGCAGGCCAACACGTACGACGCCGAAATGGGCCGTACCGGTGGCGGCATGTTCAACACCTTTTTGAAGAGCGGTACCAACAGCCTGCATGGTTCCGGTTTTGGCTATATGCGCGAGACCGAATGGCTGGCGAATAACTTCTTCAACAATCGCGCTGGCCGCCCGGTTCCGAACCAGCCGTTCAAGAACTACGGCGCCTCGATCGGCGGGCCGATCTGGATTCCGAAAGTCTACAACGGCAAGGACAAGACGTTCTTCTGGCTGGCCGGGGAAGCCTACCGGCAAATCTCTTCCACCTCCACCGAGCTTTCGGTGCCGACGGCGTTGGAAACGCGCGGCGACTTCTCGCGGAGCTTCGTCAGTGGCGCTTCGGGTCCGCTGCAGCTGATTTATGACCCGTTGACGACGACCGCCGCCGGCGCGCGCACGCCGTTTGCGGGCAATGTTATTCCTGGTGCACGGTTGAACACGATTGGCTCGCGGATCGCCAGCAACTACCCGGCGCCCACGCGGGAGCGCACAGGGTACGGCACGAACAATTACTCGGCCGCGTCCAGCCAATATGACCGCGCCGATCAGTTCTCGGCGAAGGTGGATCATCAGATCGCCAGCTGGTGGCGCGCCTCGGCGAGCTATCTGCACTATGGTTCGCGCGAACCAGGGGAATGGTGGATGAACACGATCGCCAGCCCCGGCCAATGGCTGTTGAACCGTAAAGTGGACGCGACGGCTGTCTCCAGCATCCTGACGCCGAATGCGACGACGGTGGTCACGGTGCGCTACGGCTTCAACCGCTTCCCGAATCTGAACTTGACGCGATCGGCTGGTTTCGACGTGACGACGCTGGGCTTCTCTCCCGCGTATGCCTCCAAGATTCAGACGACGACGTTCCCTCTCATCGGTATGCAGAACTTCTCCGGTCTGGGCACGACCAACAACAACGATCAGGTTTTCCACTCGAAGAACCTGATGGGTTCGGTGGCTAAGTTCTCGGGTCGCCATAGCTTCAAGATGGGCGCTGACTATCGCCGTCTGCACATCGACGGCATCGAGTTCGGCGATCCGGCCGGCAACTTCGGGTTCAACGATGGTTTCACGCGCGAAACGCCGTTGCGCGCCACCGCCGGTTCCGGTAGCGATCTGGCCAGCCTGCTGCTCGGCTTCCCGAACTCCGGGACGTTCCTGCAGGCGACGAAGATGTATCAGTACGTCGACTACATGGGCTTCTACTTCCACGACGACTTCCGCGTCAGCTCCAAGCTCACGCTGAACTTTGGCGTGCGCTACGAATATGAAACCGGCCT
>CAMATG010000436.1 GCA_945860645.1 Candidatus Sulfopaludibacter sp. SbA3
CAATTTCTGCAGGCAACCTCCGCGGCGCTCGGCGTAACAATGGAAACGCTCGCCGCCGCTCCCATGCCGATGGGCACGCTCGGGAAAAGCGGACTGAAAGTCTCCCGCTTCACGCTCGGCGGCTATCATCTGCGCGTCCGCGGCGAAGAAGAAGGCGTGCGCATCATCCGCCGCGCCATCGAACTCGGCGTGGTGATGTTCGATTCCGCCGCCAAGTATCACAACGGCGAAAGCGATGTCACCTACGGGAAAGCCATCGATAAGTCGACCCGCAAGAATATCCTCCTCATGTCCAAGGCCCAACTCCGCGACAAGAAGTCGGCCATGGAGCAACTGGAGCTGACGCTCAAGCGCATGAACACCGACTACCTCGACCTCTGGGCCTGCCACGAAGTCGCCCGCATGGACGAAGTGGAAAAGATCTTCGCCCCCGGTGGCTCGCTCGAAGCCTTCGTCGAAGCCAAGAAAAAGGGCATGGTGCGCCACATCGGCTTCACCGGCCACCACGATCCCGAAGTCCACCAGGCGCTGCTCAAAGGCTACGACGGCTGGGAAACCGTCCAGCACCCGGTCAACCTCATCGACCCCCACTATTTGAGCTTCATCAAATCGGTGCTCCCCGCCGTTCGCAAGAAGGGCCTCGGCGTGCTCGCCATGAAGTCCAACGCCATCGGCGGCATCACGAAGGAGAAGGTGGCAACGATCCAGGAATGCCTCCGCTACTCCTGGTCGCATGACATCGACACGCTCGTCAGCGGCGTCGAAACCGTGGCCCAACTCGAAGAAAACGTCCTGGCCTGCAAGACATTCACCAAGATGTCCCGCGCCGAGATTTCAACGCTCCTCGAACGCACCGCCAAAGGCCCCATCGGCTCCAAAGTGGAGCGCTACAAGAAGCCGGAAAAGACGGCGATCCTCGAACACTTCCATCCCCACGAAGACGGCGTAGCCGACTAACACGAAGCATCGGGGACACCCGCGGGCCGAAGGCCGGGTGTCCCCCATCGTTGATACGGCTCCACAACATGAGGGCCGCTCAGAAGCGGGAGGAGTAGAGAGTATCATAGTGAAACGCTCTTGAGCGATCACTATGGAACACGCGACTTCACCTTCGTGCGCGGCCTGCGGCGCAACGCTTAACGAGGAGTTTTGCGGCAGTTGCGGCGAACGCAAGTTCGATCATCACGCCCTGTCGCTGGGGCACTTCGCCGAGCATGCATTCGAGGCGTTTTCCCACTTCGACACCGCCATCCTTCGGACGTTGAAGGCGCTGGTGATGGCACCGGGGCGGCTAACGGCGGACTGGGCTCGCGGGTGCCGGAAGCCCTTCCTGCCGCCAGTGCAGTTTTTCCTGGTGATGAACTTGTTGTTCTTTGTTACGCAGTCGTTGAACCACTGGAATACGTTGACTACGAATCTCGACGTGCACCTTACCGGGACGGCTCACAAGGAGATGGCGCGCGCCATGGTGAAGGAAAAGCTCTCGGCGCGGGGCATCGAGTACAAGGAATACCGGCCGGTTTTTGACGCCAAGGCAACGATTCAAGCGAAATCGATGGTGATTTTGATGGTGCCCGTTTTTGCCCTGGCGGTGGCGATTCTCAGCTTTGGGCTGCGCCGGTACGCTGTGGAGCACCTGGTCTTTTCGCTCCACTTCTATTCGTTTTATCTGTTGTATTTGTCGGTAGCGAACTCGGCGGCGAGCGTTGTGCTGGGAGCGTTGGAAATGGCGGGAATGGCGCCGTCCGACGCGGCGGTTGACCAGGTAGTATCCAGCCTGATGCTGTTGGTTCTGGGTGCTTATCTTGCCATCGCGATTCGGGTGGTGTACCAGAACCGGTGGTGGGTGTCGGTGTTGAAGGCGGGGGTTTTGGTCTGGGCGTCGGTGGAAATTTTGTATCTCTATCGGTTCGTGCTGTTTCTGGTTACGTTTCGAAGTACGTGACGCATCACGGCAGCTTCACTTCCTTCACATAGATATTCCGATACGCCACCGCCCCGTGATCCCCCTGCAGCATCAACGGATTCCGCGCCTCCTCCGCAATCGGCATGTGCGACCGCGTCCCGCCCTCCACCTCCACGTTCTCTTGCACCACCTGCCCGTTATGCACGACCCGAATGAACCGCGCATTCTCCGTCTTCCGTCCTGCCCCGTCAAACCGCGGCGCCCGAAAGACAATATGAAAACTCTGCCACTGCCCCGGCGCATAACTCGCATTCAAACGCGGCGCCGAACCTCCCACCGGTTTCTCCCCAATCCACCGGTGATAAATCCCCCCGCCATCCGAACTCTTCAGCGAAACAGCCCCATAACTATCAAACACCTGCACCTCATACAACCCCTGTAAGTACACCCCCGAATTAGACCCCTTCGGAATCAAATACTCCAGATACAACTCCACATCCCCAAACGCCGCCCGCGAAACCAGATTCGCCACCTTCCCCTCCGGCGCATTCATTATCCGATCCCCCGGCGCCGCCGTCGCCCCCAGCCGCGGCCCACCGTCAAACGTGATCCCCCGCGCCGTCCGCCACGGCATCGCCGATCCGTCCTGCGTCTTCCACCCCGCCAGCCCTCCGCTCAACAAAAACCGCCACCCGTCCTCGCGCAGGTAAGCAGGGTCCTGCGCGAAGACGGCCATCGAGCACAACAAAAGAAGACGCTTCATCCCGCCTATCTTACAGGCTCAAAACCGCGCAAGGCGACTCCCGCACAATCGCATAACCGTGCGTCCGCAACCGGCCCAGGAAGCTCTTGTCCAAATGCCGGCCCAGAATCACCAGATCCGCGTGCACATCCTCGGCCACCTGGCGAATCACCTTCGCCGCCTCGCCCGGAATCACATGCACCGTCGCCGTCGCCGCCGCTTCCTTCACGGACGCGTCCAGCTTCTCCCGCATCATCCGCGCCACCTCCACCCGCCACGCCGGATCGATGAAATGCGCCGCCCCCGCCCCGTCGTCCGGGCTCGCGTGCACGATGTGCAACTCCGCCCCAAACGCCTTGGCAATGCTGTTGCCGGCCGCGATCAACTTCGGCGCCCGCGCGTCCAACTCCGTCGCCACCACCACCGACCGGATATGCTCCGCCTCATCCGTCGGCACCTCCACGTGCGCCGCCGTCAGCACCGGCGTGTGCGAATCGCTCAACACCTTCGCGGCCACAGAACCCAACAGGAATCGCCGGAACGGGCCGTAGCCGTGCGTCGAAATCAGGATCAGGTCGGCCTTCTCTTCGTTCGCCACCCGGATAATCTCACTGGCCGGCTCGCCCTCGCGAAACAGCGTCTTCACCTTGCAACCCGGCAGATAGATCTTCACGAAGTCCTCTAACTGCGACTCCAACAACGGCTTCTGCTCCGTATACCAGTCCAGTACGGCGGCCGACGGCACATCCACGCCCTCGGCGGCTAATTGAAACGGACGCATGACATGCAGCGCAATCACGGTCGCGTCATACTGCTTCGCCATAATTCGCGCATGGGCGGCAACTCCCGCCGCGCGGCTCGAAAAATCAATCGGTAGGATGATCGTTTTCGGAGTAAGCATAAGAGCCTCCAGGAGGGTTTCTCCCAGTTCCAATGTAACTCCAAATCCCCCCATCCATCCCCTGAATATTTAACCAAGTCCCCCATATACAATGGGTCCCATGCGCCTCCCCGCCCTCCTCCTCCTGGCCGCCGCCGCCCTCGCTGCCGAAATCCCCAGCCCCACCTTCGCCTTCCTCCCCGATGGCCGCGTCACCCTCGCCTCCCCCACCCCCGGCGCCGTCATCCGCTACACCTTCGAAGACAAGGATCCCGATAAATCCGCCGGCGTCTATCTCGCCCCCGTCTTCATCCCCGCCGGCCGCACCATCCGCGCCCGCGCCTTCACCGCCGACGCCGCGGACCAGAGCCTCCTCACCATCGTCGCCGGCCCCGGCGCCCCCTCCACCCTCGTCGAAGTCACCCAGAATCGCGACTGGAAAAATTACGACTGGGCCGCCCGCCACAACGCCATCCTCCAACGCCTCAAATCCCACCCGCCCCAAATCGTCTTCCTCGGCGACTCCATCACCCACTTCTGGGGCGGCTTCCCCGCCGACGCCCGCCTGCGCGGCCCCGAAGTCTGGGACAAATACTACGCCGCCCGCAACCCCATCAACATAGGCTACGGCTGGGACCGAACCGAAAACGTCCTCTGGCGCCTCCGCCACGGCGAAGTCGACGGTATCAGCCCCAAAGCCGTCGTCGTCATGATCGGCACCAACAATGCCGGTATCAACACCGTCGACGAAATCGCCGCCGGCGTCTCCGCCATCTGCGACGAACTCCACCTCCGCCTCCCCAACGCCAAGATTCTCCTCTTGGGCATCTTCCCCCGCGGCCCTAAGCCCGACGCCATGCGCGACAAAGTCACCGCCATCAACGCGCGCCTCGCCCCGCTCAATGGCACAAAAAACATCACCTACGTCGACATCGGCAAAGTCTTCCTCGAACCCGACGGAACCATCTCCAAAGAGATCATGAACGACTACCTCCACCCCACCGCCGCCGGCTACGAACGCTGGGCCGCCGCCATGGAGCCAACGTTAAAAAGACTACTATCCGAGTAACCCCCTTGTTGCCCCTCCGCGATTTGAATAGAATAAAGTCACTGGAAATTCATCCAGACAGCACAGAGGGGTAATGAATGTTTCATAATACTCACCGCGCCGCCAAGTGGGCGGCGGGCTTATTTTTATTGTCCGGACTCACCTTCGGACAGGCCGTCACCGGTAGCCTCGTCGGCACCGTAACTGACTCTTCCGCCGCCGCCGTTCCGAACGCCAAAGTCGCGCTCGTTGAAACCCGCACCGGCATCGCCCAAACCACCACTTCCAACCAAAGCGGTAACTATTCTTTCCCAAGCCTCACGCCCGGCAACTACCGCGTCGAAGTCGAACTGCAGGGCTTCCGCAAAGCCGTCAAAACAGGCATCGACGTCCTCGTCAATTCCACCGTCCGTACCGACATGGAACTCACCCCCGGCGCCGTCAACGAAGTCATCAATGTCCAGGCCGAAACCACGCTCCTCCAAACGGACCGTTCCGATACCGGCCGTAAGATTGAAACCCGGCAACTCGCCGACCTCCCCCTCACCTACAACCGCAACTTCCAAAGCCTCCTGAACCTCGTCCCCGGCACCGTGCGCGCCTTCCGCCCGCACTCGGAATTCTTCAACGCCCAGGACTCGCTCTCCACCCGCGTCAACGGCCAGTCCCGTATGGCCAACAACGTGCAAATGGAAGGTGTCGATAACAACCAGCGCACCGGTCTGCTCACCGCCATGATCCCCCCGATCGAAGCCCTGCAGACCGTCGACGTCACCACCTCCAACTACGAAGCCGAACTCGGCCGCGCCGGTGGCGCCGTCACCAACGTCAACTTCAAATCCGGCACCAACGAAATCCACGGCAGCCTCTTTGAATTCAACAAGGTCAGCCGCCTTGGCGCACGCAGCTTCTTCGCGTCCTCCAAACCCGTCACCACCTA
Source organism: Candidatus Sulfopaludibacter sp. SbA3 (assembly GCA_945860645.1). Classification (GTDB taxonomy): domain Bacteria; phylum Acidobacteriota; class Terriglobia; order Bryobacterales; family Bryobacteraceae. The sequence goes on from CAMATG010000436.1 coordinate 5,517, forward strand.
CAACATGTTCGGCGGCACCATCGGCGGCCCCATCGTCAAGAACAAGACGTTCTACTTCGCCGACTTCCAGGGCATCCGCGACCGCCGTGGTGACTACTTCCAATACACCATTCCGACCGCCGCCTTCCGCACCGGTAACCTTTCCGCCGCCGCCCAGCCCATCTTCGATCCGGCCACCGGCGACGCCAGTGCCCTCGGCCGCCTCCCCTTCGCCGGCAACATCATCCCGGCCAATCGCATCAGCCCCATCTCCGCCAAAGTCCTGGCTCT
>CAMATG010000437.1 GCA_945860645.1 Candidatus Sulfopaludibacter sp. SbA3
GCGGGGAACGAAGTGTCGGAAATCATGGAGGTCGAAGGCAACACCCGTTGGCTGGGGATGATCCGCCGCATGCAACCCGCCCTCACCGAGGACGGCATGATCTACTTCGACGTTCCCGTCGGGAGCTATAAACTGGAAGTCGTGGACAATTCCATGGCCGACAACGAGCAGATCGCCTTCATCGAAATCCCTGCCTCGCTGGCGCCGCCGCCCTCCTTGCCTGCCGATAGAAAAGGAGCCTAGCCGCCGTGCGTCTGCCAGGCGCGTTTCTTCTCTTCGCCCTCGCCGCGCACGCCGAACTGGCCATCGTCCAGCCCCAGCTCGCCCAGTTTGACGGCGGTCCCTCTGTCGCCAACAGCTTCGCCTTCGCCAGCGCCGAGTCTATCTTCCTCACCTTCGACATCGCCGGCTTCAAACCGATGGGCGACGAGGATCTCAATCTCAACCTCTCCTGGGAATGCCAGGCCTTCGACGCCGCCGGCCTCCCCATGACCGCCCTGCAAAATGGCGACGTCAAAGTCGATCTCGCCCCCGAAGACAAAAAGTGGCGTCCCCGCATCCGGCTTGAACTGCCCCTTCCCCAAGCCCTCCCCAGCGGCGCCGCCGAAATCCGCCTCACCGCCGTCGATCACGTCGGCGCCACCAAAGCCGCCCTCACCGTCCCCTTCCAAACCCGCGGCCTCAACCTCACCGCCGTTACCAGCCTCCAGCCCCTCCGCTTCCGTTTCCTCCGTTCCGAAGACGCCCCCCAAGCCCTCACCGTCCCCGCCTACAAACAGGGCGACATGGTCTGGGCCCGCTTCGAAATGGCCGGCTACAAGCTCGGGGAAGGGAATTCGTTCCAGGTCGGCTACGGCCTCGAAGTCTTCCGCGCCAACGGCGAAAGCCTCTTCAAACAGGAGGAGGCGGCCAACGAAACCGGCAAATCGTACTACCCCCGCCGCTACCTCCTCGGCTCCCTCAGCCTCCAACTCACTAAGGACCTCCCGCCCGGCGAATACACGATCGCCCTCCGCATCCGGGACTCGATCGGCGCCCAGCAATCGGAAACCAAACACGTCTTCCGCGTCGAATAGCTGAGAACTTTCGCCTCCGTCCCCCACTCCACTAATATGGGACTCTTCCGGACGCGAACCGCGGCCGTCTTCGGCATCGACGCTCACTTGATCGACGTGGAGGTGGACCTCTACCCCTCCGGTTCCGCCCGTGACTTCATCACCGTCGGCATGCCCGATCTCGCCGTCCGCGAAAGCCGCGAACGCATCAAATCGGCGCTCATGAACTCCGGCTTCGGCTACCCCGCCAAAGCGGTGACAATCAACCTTGCCCCCGCCAACGTCCGCAAGGAAGGCGCCGGGTTCGACCTGCCCATGGCCCTCGGCATCCTCGGCGCCACCGGCGCCCTGCAGCCCAGTGACCATCACGCCTTCGCCGGCGAACTGTCCCTCGATGGCACCCTCCGCCCCGTCCGCGGGACCCTCTCCATGGCCGTCTGCGCCCGCCGCAGCGGCTTGCGCTATCTGGTCGTGCCCAAGGAAAATGCTCCGGAAGCCGCCGTCGTCGAAGGCATTCGCGTCCTCGGCGTCCGCCATCTGGCCGAAGCCGTCGCCGCCCTCCGCGCCCCGGAGGAGTTCGCCGCCGAATACCCCGCCGCCGATGCCGATGGCGACAACACCATCCCCGACTTCGCCGACGTCCGCGGCCAGACCACCGCCAAACGCGCCTGCGAAGTCGCCGCCGCCGGTGGCCACAACGTCCTGCTCGTCGGCCCCCCCGGCTCGGGCAAGACCATGCTCGCCCGCCGCCTCGCCGGCATCCTCCCGCCGCTCGATTTCGACGAAGCCCTCGAAACCACCCAGATCCACTCCGTCGCCGGCCAGCTCAAACCCGGCGCCGGCCTCCTCCGCCGCCGGCCGTTCCGATCACCCCATCACACCGTCTCCGACGCCGGTCTCATCGGCGGCGGAAGCGGCATGCCAAGGCCCGGCGAAGCCAGCCTCGCCCACAACGGCGTGCTCTTCCTGGACGAACTCCCCGAATTCGCCCGCAATGTTCTCGAACAGCTCCGCCAGCCCCTCGAAGAAGGAGCCGTGACCATTGCCCGCACCTCCGGCACCATGCGCTTCCCCGCGCGATTCATGTTGATCGCCGCCATGAACCCCTGTCCCTGCGGCTACTACGGCGACGCCAGCCGCGAATGCCGCTGCACCGGCGGCATCATCCAGCGCTACCTCGGCAAAATCAGCGGCCCGCTATTGGACCGCATCGACCTCCACGTCGAAGTCCCCGCCGTACCATACAAGGAACTCCGCGCCAACGACACCGGCACCACCTCCGAGCGCATGCGCGACCGCGTCCTGAATGCCCGCGCCCGCCAGCTCGCCCGCGGCTTCTACAATGCCAACCTGCCCCCCAGCCAGGTCCGCCCGCTCTGCGCTCTCGATGAAGCCGGCGAGCGTACCCTCGAACTGGCCATGAAGAAGATGGGCTTAAGCGCCCGTGCCCACGACCGTCTCCTCAAAGTCGCCCGCACCATCGCCGACCTCGACAACGCCGACCGCGTCCTCGCCAAGCACCTCGCCGAAGCCATCCAGTACCGCAGTCTCGACCGCAGCTACTGGGGCTGAGTGATAAAATCAGTTATGCCCGATCAACAGCTGGAAGTGCTGCATTCGTTCCAGGAAGCGGAACGAAGAGACCTGGAAGAGATGTGGGCCATGTCACCAGACGAGCGTATGACGCTCATCGAAGAACTGCGGAGGAGTTGGTATGGGGACGCCGAAGTTGAATCCGCATTTCCAGGGGTTCTCGAAGTGTCTCACCGCGCATGAGGTTCGCTACCTCCTGATCGGCGGATATGCCGTGGGTTTTCACGGTTGGCCGCGAAACACGAAACACATCGATTTTTGGATCGCTGGCGACCCGGAAAACCAGGCACGGGTCATTAAGGCGCTCCGGGAATTCGCTTTCCCTGACGTCCAGGAAGATCTTCTCCGGGAGGAATCCGTTATCGTGCGCTTCGGCTTGCCTCCTCACCGCATCGAAATTCTTCGGCGGATTACGGGGCTCGAGTTCGAACAAGCTTGGCGGAACCGTGTCCAATGGACGGGCGACGATTTTCAGATTCCCGTCATCGGCTTGGCCGACCTCCGGCAAAACAAGGCAGCATCCGGTCGCAGCCAGGACCTGGCGGATCTGGAGCACTTGCCGGACGTGTGAGTCATTCAGCCGCTATGAACCCCTGTCCCTGCGGCTACTACGGTGACGCCAGCCGCGAATGCCGCTGCACCGCTGGCATCATCCAACGCTACCTCGACAAAATCAGCGGGCCGCTACTGGACCGCATCGACCTCCATGTCGAAGTCCCCGCCGTCCCCTACAAGGAACTCCGCGCCAACGACACCGGCACCACCTCCGAGCGTATGCTTGACCGCGTTCTCAACGCCCGCGCCCGCCCACAAGCCCGCGGCTTCTACAACGCCAATCTCCCCCCAGCCAGGTCCGCCCCCGCTGCGCTCTCGACGAAGCCGGCGAACGAACGCTCGAACTGGCCATGAAAAAGATGGGCCTAAGCGCCCGCGCCCACGACCGTCTCCTCAAAGTCGCCCGCACCATCGCCGACCTCGACAATGCCGACCGCGTCCTCGCCAAGCACCTCGCCGAAGCCATCCAGTACCACAGCCTCGACCGCAGCTACTGGGGATAGCGCCCGTTCTGGCAGGCTCTCCGCCAGATTGATAAAGTAGCAACGTGCCAATCGGAGACCGGGAATGAACCTCCGCATCGCGGTGTGGAATGTACAATGGAAAAAACCCGCTTCTGCCAGCGGCCGCGAAATCCACCAAATCCTCAGCCGTTCCGGTGCCGACATCATCTGCCTCACGGAGGGCTACGCCGGGCTGCTCCCGGAACACGGGCACCAAATTCTGTCAGCGTCTGACTACGGATACGGAACCAGCGACGGGCGAAGAAAGGTTCTGCTCTGGAGCCGTTGGCCTTGGTCCGACGCAGATGTCATCGGCTCCCCCGATCTCCCACCTGGCCGATTCGTTCGGGGCCATCTTTCGACGCCTGCAGGCGAAATCTCGGTCATCGGGATCTGTATTCCTTGGGCTGGGGCGCACGTCAGTTCAGGACGCCGGGACCGTAAGCGGTGGCAGGACCACGCCGCTTACCTCACAGCGCTACGAAACGTGATCGCGGCAGAAGGTGCTCAAGCGAATCTACTCGTCGCCGGTGACTTCAATCAGCGCGTTCCGCCGTCTCATACTCCATTTGCGATGCACAAACTGCTCCGTTCGGCACTCGGAGATCTTGCGGTTTGCACCGAAGGCTCCCTGGATGGCACCGGAAAAGCCTCAATCGATCATGTCGCCTACACTCCGGCATTGCGCCTACCAGTGGTTTCGGCATGGAGCGCGTCAGGTGCCAACGGCCGCCAGTTGAGCGACCATTTTGGGTTGTCCGTCGATTTTCAGTTCACTGGCTGACTTTACACCAAACACCCCACCCCACTCCTGTAAACTACCCCCAATGCTCAAAGTCTTCTGCGCCCCCGCACGCTACACCCAGGGCCCCGACGCCACCCTCCACCTCGGCCCCGAAATCCAAAACCTAGGCCTGGAAGGTCCCGCCCTCATCGTCGCCGGCCGATCCGCCATCCGCCTCTTAACACCCACCTGGCAATCCACCTTCGCCCAAACCAACACCCAATACGAAATGTTCCCCTTCGCCGGCGAATGCACCGCCGCCGAAGTCCAGCGCGGCCGCGAAGCGGCCCACCAAATCCAAGCCAAAATCATCATCGGCGCCGGCGGCGGCAAAGTCCTCGACGCCGCCCGCGCCATCGCCGCCGATCTGAATCTCCCCATCGTCAACTGCCCCACAATCGCCTCCAGCGACGCTCCCTGCAGCGCCCTATCGGTCATCTACAACGAAGCCGGCACCGTCGAAACCTACCGCATCTACCGCCGCAATCCCGATCTCGTCCTCGTCGACACCTCCGTCATCGCCCAAAGCCCAGCCCGCCTCCTCGTCGCCGGCATGGGCGACGCCCTCGCCACCTGGTTCGAAGCCAAGGTCTGCGTCGCCGGCGGCGTCAAAAACATGCGCGGCGGCGCCTCCACCCAAAGTGCCCTCGCCCTCGCCGAGCTCTGCTACAAAACCCTCCTCGCCGACGGCGTCGCCGCGACCGTTGCCCTGCAAACCCAAACCCCCAACGCCGCCCTCGAACGCCTCGTCGAAGCCAACACCCTCCTCTCCGGCCTCGGCTTTGAATCCTCCGGCCTCGCCGCCGCCCACGCCGTCCACAACGGCCTCACCACCGCCCACGGCACCCACGCCTACATGCACGGCGAAAAGGTGGCCTTCGGCCTGCTCACGCAGCTCATGCTCGAATCGCAGCCGCAAGCCACCATCAACGAAGTCATCGCCTTCGCCAAAAGCGTCGGCCTCCCCACAACTTTCGCCGAAATCGGCATCCCCAACCCATCCCCGGAAACCCTTCAAACCATCGCCACCCGCGCCACACTCCCCGGCGAAACCATCCATAATGAACCCATGCCCGTCACCCCCGTCATGGTCGTCGAAGCCATGCGCGCCGCCGACGCAGCCGGACAATCTCTATGAACCCCCTCCTCCTCCTAGCAAGTCTCACCCTACTCCAGGCCCAGGACCTCACCGGCCGCTGGACCGGCATCGCCCAAACCATCGACGAAGCCGGCACCAAACGCCAGGAGTCCCAGACCTTCGAAATCAAGTCCGAAAGCGGCAAACT
>CAMATG010000438.1 GCA_945860645.1 Candidatus Sulfopaludibacter sp. SbA3
AGATCGAGAGAAATTAGTCTAATTACCCAAGCCTTCCTCGCTGACGCACCTCTGCCCCAGTTGCCGGGCCTGGAAATCTACTCCTATGAAGAAGGTGCGCCGGAGGCGCTGGGAATCTCAGAAAATATTCGGGTCTGGCTCGACGACCACCCCGGACGCATCTTCGGCACCTCCGCCAAAGACGAATATCTCTATCGGAAAAACCCGATTTCAGGCATTTACCGTAAGATCCGGCTGCCCAACGAGTACTACCGCCAGGCCCTGACGCTCATCCGCACCGCGCTCTTCGTCGTACTCGGGGTGATCTACATTCTCGCTGTACTCCTGCTGGAGCTCGTCATCATGCCGCTCTATGTCTATCGGCCGTTGCGCGCAATGCTTAATGCAGATTATTCCGTAATGACCGGAGATCGCCCGAACGAGATCATCCGCCACGAGTTGATCCCCGGCGACGAAATCGGCCAGATCATGCTCTCCCGCAACAGCACAGTTGAACAACTCCGCTCCCGCGAAGAGGAGCTCGAGGCCGCCCTCAACCGACTGGAAAACGCCAAACAGTCCCTCGCCGCCCAGGACCGCCTGGCCAGTCTCGGCATGCTCTCCGCCGGCGTCGCCCACGAACTCAACACCCCCCTCGCCGTCCTCCAGGGCTCCATCGAAAAGCTGATCGAGACCGTCAACATCCCCAGCGCCCAACAACGCCTCCTCCGCATGCAGCGCGTCGCCACCCGCCTGCGCTCCATCAGCGAAGGCCTGCTCGACTTCGCCCGCGTCCGCAAACAGCGAATGGAAGTGGTCACCATCCGCCCCTTGATCGACGAAGCCTGGAGCCTCCTCGCCCTCGACGAAAAATCCGGCACCGCCGCCTTCGTCAACGACGTCCCGCCCGACTGCCATCTGGTCGGCAACCCGGACCGTCTCATCCAGGTCTTCGTCAACCTCCTCCGCAACGCCCTCCAAGCCATTCCCGCCACCGATGGCACCATCCGTGTCGCCGCCACCCCGTTTGCCGCCACACAGGGCCGCTGGTGGTCCCTGACGGTGGAGGACAACGGCCCCGGCATCCCCGAAGACGTCCTGCCCGAAATCTTCGAGGCCTTCATCACCACCCGCCTGGACTCCCGCGGCACCGGCCTCGGCCTGACCGTGACCGAAGGAATCATCCAACAGCATGGCGGCACCATCAACGCCTCCAACAAGCCCGGCGGCGGCGCCCGCATCGAAATTCGTCTCCCCGAAGCAACTCCAACCCCAGCCTGATCTATCCTGTACCCATGGCGGCCGATTCCCCCAACCCCGAAGCGCTCATCGACATCGCCATCCTCGATGACGACCTCGACTTCCGAAACTACATGGAGGACGTCCTCAAAGACGAGGGCGCCTACAACGTTCGCACCTTCGCCCATCCCGACGACCTCTTCGCCGCGGCCGAGCAGCAACTGCCCGACATCGTCCTGCTCGACATGAAAATGGGCGAGTTCAAAGGGGACGTCGTTCTCGAACAGCTCCAAACCCGCTGGCCCGGCCTTTGCGTCATCGTGGTCACCGGCTACCCGTCCTACGAGGACATGCGCGCCACGTTCAAAATGAACGTGTTCGATTACATCACCAAGCCCTTCTCGCTGGCCCAACTGCGCCAGGTGCTCAAGCACGCCGTCGAAACGCGCGACCTCGGCAAGACCCCGCAGGACCGCCTTCGCGAGCGCCTCGGCCACCGCATCAAGGTCCTCCGCGTCGAACACGACTGGTCGCTCAAGGATCTCGCCGGCTCCACCAAGCTGAGCGTGTCCCAGATCAGCGCCATCGAACGCGGCGCCCACCTGCCGTCGATGGAGTCGCTGCTGGCGATCTCGAAAGCCTTCGACAAGAAACCCAGCGAAATTCTACAGTCGATCGACTTTTAGAAACAGGGACCCACTCCCGCGCCCCACAGCGCCCGCTGGCGCGCCAAAAACGAAGCGGGGCGACCCGAAGGCCGCCCCGCTTCACCAGCATCTCTATCAGGCTAGAACCGCAGATACATGCCGACCTGCACAAACCGCCGCCCGGAGGCAGTGGAAGTGATGCGGCCGAAGTTCTGCGAGTTGATGTTCTGATCTCCGATGAAGAAGCTCGGCGTATTCGTCAGGTTGAAGAAGTCGCCGCGCAGATCCACCGAATACCGTTCGCCATACCGGTAGGTTTTGAACACCTGGACATCGGCGTTCCAGAACTGAGGACCGGAGAACAGGCGCCGCTGCAGCGAACCCAGTTCACCCGCACCCGGATTGAAGAACACCTGACCGTTGAACGGCGCAGCCCCATCGGCCGCCACCGCCCGCGTATCAACGCCGATCGCCGACGCGTTCACAAAGTACGGACCAGCCCCGGTCTGCCGGAACTGCAACAGATCGTCCAACTGGCCTTTGTTCAACGTCGTCACCGCCGTGTTGTTCCCCGACCGCGCGCCGCGGTTCAACGTCCCGCGACCCGACAGCACGCTGAACGGCGCCCCGGAAGTCCAGGTCATCAAACCGCTCACGCCCCATCCGCCAAAGACCGCGTCCATGAAACCGTTCTTCGCGTCGAACTTCCGGCCCTTCCCAAACGGCACTTCCCAGATTCCGTTGAGCTTGAACGAATGCGTCAAGTCAAACGGCGACCGCGCCCGCTCAATCTGCGGATTATCGTTGTCGAGGAACGGCTCAAACCGCGTCTGGGCATCGCCAGCCGAGTCCGAAAGAACCTTCGAATACGTGTAGTTCATCTGGAACTGCCAACCCGACGCGTACCGCTTCGTGTAGTCCATCTGCAGCGCGTTGTAGTTCGCATTCGAGTAGTTGGTCATCATGTTCATGCCCAGCCCGAAAGGGTTGGGATAGAAGTTCACGGAACCAGCAATCCGGTTCTCCGGGTACAACGTCGCCAGCGAGCCCACTTCCCCGGTCGTGATCAGGTTCACCACCGTCGCGTTGTTCAACAGACCGCCGTTGGGCAACCGGTCGAAGAACGGCAACGGCTGGCTCCCCGCGATGCTCGGGTTGTAGGCAGCGTTCGCCCCCGCCCCGGCCGCGCGCGACAGCGCCAGATTGTTCGCCGCCCTGCGGAAGTCCGTCAGGAACCCGTTGTTCCGCACCTGCACCTGGTTGTAGTCAAAGGCCCGGAACTGCTTCGTCGAACGGTTGCCGACATACCGCACTTCCAAAATGCCCTTGGCCATTTCCCGCTGCACGCTCAGGTTCCACTGCTGCACATACGGCGTCACCAGATTCGGATCCGGCATACCCATCGCCGCACCCGTGTTCGTCGCGTAGATGTCCGACTGCGTCAACGGCACCTTGTACGCCGGAGGATTCACCGCCGGCAGACTGGTGATGAACGCATTGTTCAGGTTCTGCAGGTTCTGCGTCGAGTTCAAACCGGAATTCGTACTGACCGAATTGTCGATCGAACGGATCAGCTCGTCGTTCGGGTAGTTGATCGAATACCCGGCCCGGATCACCGTCTTGTTATCTCCAAACGGCTGATACGCCAGCCCAACGTTCGGTCCCACGTTGTTCCAATCCTTTTTGTACCAGGACCGGCCCACAGCGTTCCCCGCGAAGTCCAGCGTCGCGTTCGACAGCAAAGTCGAAATCGCATTTCCGCCTGAAGGAACCACCGGCAACAGCACCAGTGCGTTCGCTTCGTCTACCGGCGACCAGTATTCCCAGCGAGCGCCGGCCGTCAGCGTCAGCTTCCGGTTCACACGCCACTGGTCATTGAAGTACAACGCCAGGTTCTGCTGCCGCAACTGCTTCGCGCTCGGCGCGCCGGAAACAAAGCCCGACGTCCGGCTGTTCACGTTGAACTGCTGGCTTGCGCTCGTAATCATACCCGCGTGCAACGCCAACAGAGAGTTTGCGATCCCCAGATCGGCCGCCCGCAAGCCCGGCAAACGAGGCGTCAAATTGTAGGTCGTCGCCATCGCCGTGCTCAACCCGACGTTGAAGGTCGGCAGATTCGCGGCATCGTTGAACGGGTCGGCGTGAATCCGCATTCCCTGCATGCCAAAGCTCATCGTATGCCCGCCCTTCACCCAGTTGGCGCCGCTCGAATAGTTGAAGGTGTCCGTGTACCGGCCCTGCCCGCGGAAGGTGTTCACCGGGTTGCCCACCAGCGGCAGCCCAATGATCCGCCCGCCAAACTCTTCGGTCGTCGCAAAAATCGCCGGAGCGAAGTTGTAGCCAAAGCGCGATTCCGTCGTGATGTTCGGCCGCGGATTCCACCGGTGCGTCAACGACAGGAGGTTCACCCGATTGTCGTTTGAGACTTTCGGCACCAGCACATAATCGTTCGCCAGATCCGGCCGGTCCACGATGTCCCGGTTCCACACATAGGTTCCGTGCAGGCTGTGCTTCGTGGACGCCATGTAGTCCAGCTTGCCCGTGATGTTGTCCCGCGTCCGGTTGTTGCGCATGTTGAACGCATAGCCGCCGGTGTTCAAAGTGTCCCCAATGTCATTGCGATTGATGACGCCCGCCCCTGGAATCGCCCCCAGCAGCGTGGTGATCTGCTGCGGGCGGCTCAGCCCCGGGAAGAGGCTCAACAAATTCGCCTTCTGCACATTCCCGGCCGTGTCGCGGTAGGTGAAGATCCCGTTCCGGGCGTCTTCCCGCAATACCGTGCGGGTCTGCGACGACTGCTGAATCTGGCGCGTGCCCTCGTAGTCGCCGTAGAAGAACAGCTTGTCTTTAATGATTTTCCCGCCCAGCGATCCGCCGAACTGGTTCTGGTTCAGGAACGGACGAGCCACGCCATTCCGGTTGTTGAACCACGTATTCGCGGCCGCCACGTTGTTCCGGTTGAACCAACGCACGTTGCCCTTCAATTTGTTCGTGCCCGACGGCGTCACAAAGCTCAACTGCGCCGCGCCATTACCGAAGCTCGCATTCGTGTTCGACGTCGACAGCGTAAATTCCGCCACCTGGTCCAACTGCAGCATGTTCGGCGAAAAATCCAACGTGTTCGTCCGGATGAAGTTGTCCTGGATGTTCACGCCGTCAATGGTCATATTGGCAAACGAAGGACGCAGTCCATTGATCGTCGTGTTCGTCCGCCCGTTGCCGCCCACACCGGCCTGCAGCGAAATAAACGCCAGCGGGCTTCGGTTCGGGCTCGGCAGCCGCGTGATCTGCATGTTCGTCACGGTCGAGGCGATTTCCGCGTTCGACGTCTGCACGCCGATGCTCTCCGCGGTCACTTCCACAACCTCGGCCTGGGAACTCACTTCCAGCTTGAAAGGCGGCATCGACAGTTCCAAACCCGGATCCACCTTTACCTGCCGCACCACCACCTTGCGGAACCCGGCCATCTCTACCTGAACGTCATACAGCACCGGCTGCAATCCGCTCAGACTGTAATTACCCTGGACACCCGAAGTCGTCGTCGCCACCGGGGCACTGCCACCGGGGATAAACAGACCGATCTTGGCGTTGGGCACCGCCGCGCCAGACTGATCCATAACGATTCCCGACATACGGCCACTGCTTTGCGCCATCAGGGCGGCGGAAAGAAGCAATAGACTACCAGCAAGCTTGGCAAAAGCCATCTTCATCACTTTCCCCTTTCAGATGTAACGATTATAATCCTTTTCCTATCTACTCTCCGGCGGCGATGGCCGAAACCAACCACCCTGCTCACCTTCCACCACCCCGGCGTTCTGCTCAAATCTTTCAAACCGCTCATTTCACAGCAGTTCCACTCTGGCCCGCCAATTGCTCTACTCATCAGCGGGAGTACTTTCCATGAAACTGCA